>DJVA01000050.1:0-121 GCA_002440705.1 Flavobacteriaceae bacterium UBA6268
CGTCAATTCCTTTGAGTTTCATTCTTGCGAACGTACTCCCCAGGTGGGACACTTATCACTTTCGCTTGGCCACCCAGCCCGAAGGCCGGACAGCTAGTGTCCATCGTTTACGGCGTGGACT
>DJVA01000050.1:240-15427 GCA_002440705.1 Flavobacteriaceae bacterium UBA6268
TACCAGGGTATCTAATCCTGTTCGCTCCCCACGCTTTCGTCCCTCAGCGTCAATGCGCCCTTAGCGACCTGCCTCCGCAATCGGTATTCTGAGCAATATCTATGCATTTCACCGCTACACTGCTCATTCTGGCCGCTTCAGTGCGATTCAAGGCAACCAGTATCAAGGGCAGTCCTACGGTTGAGCCGCAGACTTTCACCCCTGACTTAATCGCCCGCCTACGGACCCTTTAAACCCAATGATTCCGGATAACGCTCGCATCCTCCGTATTACCGCGGCTGCTGGCACGGAGTTAGCCGATGCTTATTCGTACGGTACCGTCAGGCCCCCACACGTGGGGGTGTTTCTTCCCGTACAAAAGCAGTTTACAACCCATAGGGCAGTCTTCCTGCACGCGGCATGGCTGGATCAGGCTTCCGCCCATTGTCCAATATTCCTCACTGCTGCCTCCCGTAGGAGTCTGGTCCGTGTCTCAGTACCAGTGTGGGGGATCCCCCTCTCAGGGCCCCTACCCATCGTCGCCTTGGTGCGCCGTTACCGCACCAACAAGCTAATGGGACGCATGCCCATCCCCTACCGTAACCTTTAACCGGGCGACGAGGTCGCCGTCCGGTGCCATGGGGCATTAATCCAAGTTTCCCTGGGCTATTCCCCGGTAGGGGGCAGGTTGCATACGCGTTACGCACCCGTGCGCCGGTCTCCGCGGTGCAAGCACCGCATACCCCTCGACTTGCATGTGTTAGGCCTGCCGCTAGCGTTCATCCTGAGCCAGGATCAAACTCTTCATCGTAGATTCTTAAAATAAAATCCGCCGAAAAAAAGCACCCAAAAGGCATCTCAGGTCATGTGTCTAGTCTATATTCGTCACTCGGCCCACCTCAAAAGGCAGGACCGAATACGCGCTGTCATTCTTTTTTGTTCCAGTATATCAATGAACTTGTAATCGTAAGATGCAACGGAATTGAACCGTTGTTTAAAACCTTTTCATCTTATTTCTGAACGTTGCTTTTTCTTGAAAGCGGGTGCAAATGTACAACTATTTTTTCACCCTGCAATTTTTTTTGAAAAATTATTTTTTTTCAAGGATTTCAAATTGCCTTTCAGAAGTAGAAAGCGGGTGCAAAGATACGCCCGTTTTGGACTTCTACAAACAAAATTGTATTTGATTTTAAAAAATAATCTATGAGCTTTTGCAAGTGGTTGAATACGTGGATAGTCCAAAAAGTTGCCTTTCAAAAATATAATCATAACTTCAGTGATTCATGAAAACAATATTTGTTGCATTATTGTAAAACGAATGAACTAATAGTATCTTTGCGCTTTAATTTTTTTCAATGATCACAATTACTTTACCGGACAGTAGTATCAAAAAATACGAAGCAGGCATTACCCCAATGGATGTAGCTAAGGATATAAGTGAAGGGTTGGCGCGCAATGTGCTCTCTGCCTCGTTCAATGGTAAAATTGTTGAATCCGTAACCCCATTGAGGGAAGATGGAAATCTTGTCCTTTACACCTGGAATGACGATGCGGGCAAAAAGGCATTTTGGCACTCTACAGCACATATTTTGGCGCAAGCCCTTGAGGAACTTTACCCAGGGGTTAAACTTTGGGTGGGTCCTGCCATCGAAAAGGGCTTTTATTACGATGTGGACCTGGGCGAGCAAACCCTCTCTGAAAAGGATTTTAAAACGATTGAAGACAAAATGCTCGAAATTGCAAGAGGGAAGCACGAGTTTAAAATGCATTCGGTCTCTAAGGCTGATGCTTTGTCCTATTATAATGGTAAAAATGAATATAAAGTCGATTTGATAAACAATCTAGAGGATGGCACCATCACCTTTTGTGATCATGACACCTTTACCGATTTGTGCCGCGGGGGCCACATTCCCAATACGGGATTTGTAAAAGCCGTTAAGGTTTTGAGTGTTGCCGGGGCCTATTATCAAGGCGACGAAAACAACAAGCAACTTACCCGAGTCTACGGAATTAGCTTTCCTAAGCAAAAAGATTTAACCGAATACCTCGAATTGCTGGAAGAGGCAAAAAAAAGAGACCACCGCAAGCTTGGGAAGGAACTGGAGCTTTTTACTTTCTCTCAAAGGGTAGGCCAGGGATTGCCCCTATGGCTCCCCAAAGGAACTGCGCTTAGGGAACGTTTGGAAGCTTTTTTAAAAGCTGCACAAAAAAAAGCCGGATATGAAATGGTGGTTTCGCCACACATTGCACAAAAAGAACTTTATGTGACTTCCGGACACTTTGCCAAATACGGCGAAGATAGTTTCAGGGTCATCAAAACACCCAATGAAGGGGAAGAGTTTATGCTAAAACCCATGAACTGCCCCCATCACTGTGAGATGTACAATAGCAGGCCTTGGTCCTACAAGGAACTGCCAAAACGTTTTGCCGAATTCGGAACGGTATATCGCTACGAACAGAGCGGGGAGCTTCATGGCCTAACCAGGGTACGTGGGTTTACACAAGACGATGCCCACATTTTTTGTACTCCGGATCAGTTGGATGCCGAATTCAAGAATGTGATCGATTTGGTGCTGTATGTTTTCGGTTCTTTGGGATTTGAAAACTTCAGCACACAGGTTTCTGTGCGAGACCCTGAAAAGCCTGAAAAATATATTGGAAGCCTTGAAAATTGGGAAAAAGCCGAACGTGCCATCATTAATGCTGCAGAGGAAAAGGGATTGAATTATTGTATCGAAGAGGGTGAAGCAGCGTTTTATGGCCCAAAACTGGATTTTATGGTGAAGGATGCCTTGGGAAGAAGTTGGCAGTTAGGAACCATTCAGGTAGATTACAACCTTCCAGAGCGGTTTGGACTAACCTACAAAGGGAGCGACAACGAGTTGCACCGTCCAGTGATGATCCACCGCGCCCCTTTTGGAAGTATGGAGCGTTTTATAGCCATTTTGCTGGAACATACCGGGGGAAACTTCCCGCTTTGGTTGATTCCCGAACAGGTTAGCATCCTGTCCTTGAGTGAGAAATATGAAAAATACGCTGAAAAAGTTTTAAATTTGCTTCAAAATAACGAAATTCGCGCCCTCGTTGACGACCGCAACGAAACGATCGGCAAGAAAATTAGGGAAGCAGAAATGCAAAAAATACCCTACATGCTGATTGTGGGCGAGCAGGAAGCAAAGGATGGTACCGTTTCTGTCAGGAAACACAGTGAAGGGGATCTCGGAGTTATGACCGTTCCAGAATTTTCAAAAATGCTACTCGACGAAGTGAAAAGTGAAATAAAAGAGTTTAAAGTTTAACTAAAACCCAGTATAGCCATAGCAATACGAAGAAAAAGAAGTCAAGGTCAAGCTCGTGTGGTCAAGGAAGACCAACACAAGATTAATGATAAAATCCGTGCCAGGGAGGTACGGGTCGTTGGGGACAACGTGGAAGTAGGTATTTATTCCCTCAAAGACGCCTTAGCCATTGCTGAAGAGCAGGAATTGGATTTGGTGGAGATTTCTCCCAATGCAGAACCCCCTGTATGTAAGGTGATGGATTACAAGAAATTCATCTACGAACAGAAAAAAAGGGAAAAAGCGCTTAAGGCCAAAGCCACCAAAGTGGTGATCAAGGAAATAAGATTTGGGCCCAATACCGATGATCATGATTATGACTTCAAAAAAAAACATGGGGAAAAGTTTTTGAAGGAAGGAGCCAAGCTCAAGGCCTATGTATTTTTCAAAGGCCGATCGATCATTTACAAAGATCAGGGCGAAATCCTATTGCTGCGTTTAGCGCAAGACCTTGAAGATTATGGCAAGGTGGAACAAATGCCCAAACTTGAAGGAAAAAGGATGACTATGTTCATTGCCCCAAAAAAGAAATAAAATCGTTTCAGGAAACTGAACCATTTATAAAAGCAAAGCGAAATAAAACAAAAACGTAGGAAAGATGCCTAAACAAAAAACGAAATCCAGTGCCAAAAAGCGATTCAAGCTTACCGGTTCTGGAAAGATCAAAAGGAAGCACGCTTACAAGAGTCATATTTTGACCAAAAAATCGAAGAAGCGTAAGCTCGCGTTGACTCATGACACCTTGGTGCACAAGAACGACGAGGGCAATGTCAAGGAAATGCTTCGCATGAAGTAATTTGTTTGACCGGTTAAAACAATTCAATAACCCTGGAGTATGGCCCATTAAGTTCCTAAACCAATTATAGGACGCCTGCTACAAAAAATGTAACATTATGCCAAGATCAGTAAATTCAGTTGCCAAAAGAGCCCGAAGAAAAAAGGTGCTCAAGCAAGCCAAAGGTTTCTTTGGAAGACGTAAAAACGTGTGGACCGTGGCCAAAAATGCCGTGGATAAAGCCATGCTTTACTCCTACCGTGACCGTCGAAACAAAAAGAGAACCTTCCGTGGCCTATGGATTGCCCGTATCAACGCGGGTGCCCGTTTGCACGGAATGTCCTATTCAAAATTTATGGGAAAATTGAAAGCCAACAATATCGAATTGAACCGAAAGGTCCTTGCCGATTTGGCCATGAACCACCCAGAAGCTTTTGAAGCCATTGTAAACAAAGTAAAGTAAAGGCTAAAAGCCTATCAACAACAAACTTATTTCGCTTAAAAAACCCGCTCGATGAGCGGGTTTTTTGTTGTTAGGTTTTTTGCTTTTTCTTCTTCGCTGCCGGGAACAAGACATTGTTCAGTATCAATCGGTAACCCGGCGAGTTGGGGTGCAGTGCCAATTCGGTTTTGGCATCCCCTACCCGATGCTGATAATCCTCTGGGTCATGGCCACCATAGAAGGTAAAAAAACCTTTTCCGCGAATACCATGAATGTATCGGGCTTCGCCATTGCTTTTGTTTTCGCCCATGACCAATACCGTTGACTTTATTTCATCGCTAGCAAACGAAGTAGTCTGCCCCATAAAACCTTTTACCAATGAGGTATGGTTTTGCACCAACATGCATGGAATAGGATCCCATTTGGCCGAATAGTCCATTAATGTGAAATAGTCTGTTTCTTTATTAATTCGCCTTCGAGTGGTCATGTCGATGGAGGAAAATTCATAAACCATCGGGTTTCGTTCCAAGGTGAAATTGGTGAAAGCAAAGGTCTTGCGGTAATCAATTTTATTTTGATAATCGGGCTCGCTAGGGTCTCCATCAAACATGGCTTCACAAATATCCACACCTTCTGCTGCCAAGGCAATATCGAAACTATCCGTTGCACTGCACATGGCAAACATGAAACCTCCCCCAACTACATAATCCCTAATCTTGAGTGCTACATCCCTTTTTTCTTCTGAAACCTTAGTGTATCCCAACTTGGTAGCCAATGCTTCGGCATCCCTTTTTTGTTCTATGTACCATGGGGCTGTTCTATAAGCTCGGTAGAATTTGCCATATTGCCCGGTAAAATCCTCGTGGTGCAAATGAAGCCAATCGTACAAGAGGAGTTGGTCACTTAGTACTTCTTCATCATAAACCACAGTATAGGGAATTTCAGCGTAGGTCAAAACCAAGGTCACCGCATCGTCCCAAGGTTGATTCCCTTTTGGTGAGTATACCGCAATTTTGGGCGCTTTTTCCAAAACTACGGCCTCCATATTCTGCGAAGGGCTGCTTATCTCTTCTAGAATCTGATTGGTTTGGGCATCACTGATGACTTCAAAAGAAACCCCGCGAATTTGACACTCCCGTCTGATTTCCTCCGAATCCGGCACTAAAAAAGCACCCCCCCGGTAATTGAGCAACCACTTGGCCTTCAAATGCTTTTCGAGGACCCAATAGGTAATACCATACGCCTTTAAATGCTCGGATTGGCTGTCGGCGTCCATGGGAATCAATATATAAGACGCAAAACCTTTAAACGAAAAAAGGAAAATAAGCAACGTAACAATCCATCGACTCATAGTGCTAAGATAGCGACAAATATTGAGCCATTTATACCCATAGGTGGTAATAAAATCATAAAAAAACCGCCCGAAGGCGGATTTTCTATTTTTCCTTTTTAGGGGAAGCGTTTGAATTATCTTCATTTTTTTCCTTGCCACTTTTGGCATCCTCCAGTGGTTTCCCTTTCAGATAATCGGGTAATTGCATTCCCGCCATGTTGAACATTTCCTGTAAAGGAGGGACCGCTTTGTACATCCCAGAAATAAAATTGGAGGTCGCGGTTTTTCCATCCGCCGTATTGCCACCTTCCCAAACCGTAACCTTATCGATTTTGATGTTTTTAATGGCTTCGGATTGCAATCGCACCAATTCGGGAAGTTTATCGGCGATTAACAAAAGGGCGGCGTTTTGAGGATCATTACCGGCAGCTTTTACAATCTGGTCCAAACCTGCTGCTTGTTTGGTCAATACTTCAAACAGTCCTTGAGCTTCTGCTTGCGCCTTGAATAAAATAGCATCGGCCTCTCCTTTGGCTTTCCTCCTGATTTTTTCAGCTTCCGCTTCGGCATCGATTTCAACTTTATTTTTATCAATTTGAGCTGGAACAATAATATCGGCCATTTGTGAAGCCCTTTCCTTTTCTGCCCTTACGTTTTCAGCTTCCTGCTCGGCAGCATACGCTTCTTCCAAGGCCTTTGCAGCTTGAACTTTTTCCGAAGCAATGGCCACCCTTTCCGCTTCTGCTTCTTTTTGTCGGCGTACGGCATTGGAGTTGGCGATTTCAATTTGGGCAATGTTTTCACCATCCACGGCTTTAGCATTGGCGGCCGCAACCTGGATTCGTTGGTCCTGCACAGCATTGGCCTCCCCAATGGAACCATCCCTGTTTTTTTCGGCAACCGATTTTCGAGCAGCGTTTATGGCATGTGCTGCTGCTTCCTTTCCGAGGGCCTCAATATACCCAGACTCGTCCACAATGTCGGTAATGTTGACGTTGATTAACTTCAATCCCACTTTTTTAAGTTCCGACTCTACACTTTGGGAGATATTGGCAAGAAATTTATCGCGATCGGCATTGATTTCCTCAATATCCATAGAAGCAACCACCAAACGTAATTGCCCAAAGATGATCTCCTTAGCCAGTTCTTGGATTTCCGTAAGTCCCAATCCTAATAGACGTTCGGCAGCGTTTTGCATGATACCGGGCTCTGTGGAGACTCCAATCGTGAACCTAGAAGGAACATTAACCCGAATGTTTTGTTTGGACAGGGCATTGATCAAGTTCACTTCAATGGAAATTGGGGTTAAATCCATAAACTCGTAATCCTGAATTACGGGAAAAATAAAGGCAGCTCCTCCGTGTATGCATTTGGCCGATTGGCCTCCCCCCACCTTTCCGTAGACCACCAAAATACGATCGGAAGGACATCGTTTGTACCTTTTTATTAGGGTAATAAGTAAGATGAAAACAAACAGGACCGCTAGGACAATCCCTATGACCCCTGCAAATCCGTCCAATTGTAGTGCAATTAAGTTTACCATAGTTTAGTTATTCTGAGGTTCAACAATTAATAATCCGTTGGAAGTTACATCCAATACCTTTACTACCATTCCTTGGGTTAGATCGGCATCATGATCGGTTAATGCCTCCAACTCCCGCAACGCGTTTTGCACACGAATGTGTACTTTTCCTATATTGGAGCGTTTGGCCCCAATGGTCAAATACACTTCGCCAATGGTATTGACTGCATTTTTCATATCTAGGGTGCCACTGTCGCTAAGTTTGCTTATGTAGTGGAACAAAAGTGCCATGACGAGCATCATAAGCAATCCACAAACTAAGGAAATGACCAGCGTAATCCCCTTAGAATAACCCGCATCCATACTTGCAATACCACTCCATGCGAATATGGTAAAAAAGGCCACCATGTTCTTAAAGGTAAAAAACTGAAATCCAGCCCCGGTATCGGATTCGATCTCGGTATCTGTATCGCCCAGGTCATGGCCGTCAGCTCCAATAAATGCCATGATAAGCACAAAAAGGAATACCAATGTGGATATGCCCGCAAGAATCCAATAAATTTTTTCAAACGAAGTCAATTCCGAAAACCAGGTGGTCATAGGGTCAAAAATTTGGTTAGTGAAAAAAGTGACAATGTAAAGGAAGTTTCCAGTGTTTCCCTATTTGTATGTCGCCTTCTTTATTTGTTACAATCCACTGCATTGATGCAGGATGAATTCACTATTTTTTAAAAAGGAATCCCATCATCCCCGCCTGAAGGAGTTATTTCGTCATCGTTCATGGAACTACCAAATGCTTCATCGGCCGAAGGGAAATGTTCGGTCTTGAACGTATCGTCATTGGCGGCATCGTTCATGCGCGAATGGATTTCGGTTGGGAAATCGAACAACTCTAAATTTTCGAAACGTCCCAGATGTCCTACAAACTTCAAGCGTATTTCGTCCAAGCCCCCGTTTCGGTGTTTGGCCACAATAAATTCTGCTTGTCCCGCTGTGGGGGTTCGCTCTTCATCGTCCCACTCATCAATCTTATAATACTCGGGGCGGTAAATGAACGAAACGATGTCGGCATCCTGCTCTATCGCCCCCGATTCCCTGAGGTCGCTCAACAAAGGCCTTTTACTTCCCCCACGGGTTTCAACGGCTCTGGATAGCTGTGAAAGGGCAATTACCGGAACGTTCAATTCCTTGGCAAGGGCTTTTAGGTTTCTGGAAATGGTAGAAATCTCCTGTTCGCGGTTTCCTCCCTTTTGGCTACCGCCTGCGGTCATCAACTGCAAATAGTCGATCATGATTAATTTTACTCCATATTGAGAAGCCAATCGACGCGCTTTGGCACGGAGGTCAAAAATAGAGAGCGATGGAGTATCATCGATGTACAAAGGTGCCTTTTCCAGATCCTTTACCTTCACATTCAATTGTTCCCATTCGTGTTTGGCCAAGTTTCCGGTACGCAATTTTTCAGAAGAAAGCCCGGTCTCGGAGGAAATTAGGCGGGTAATCAATTGTACCGAAGACATTTCCAAGGAAAAGAAGGCAACGGGGATGTTGTAATTTACGGCCATGTTTCGTGCCATGGAAAGGGTCATTGCTGTTTTACCCATCCCGGGGCGTGCCGCAATGATGATGAGATCGCTGGGTTGCCATCCTGAAGTTAGTTTATCTACTTGGGTAAATCCGGACGGAATGCCCGAAAGGCCTTCGCGATTGGCAATTTCCTCGATTTTCTTTTTGGCCTGAATCACTAAACTTTGTGCCGTTTCCGAAGAACGCTTAAGGTTTCCTTGGGTAACTTCATACAACTTGGCTTCTGCATTGTCCAGCAAATCGAACACATCGGTTCCTTCATCGTAGGCCTCTTCAATAATTTCACTGGAAATCTTAATCAGGGTACGCTGGATGTATTTCTGTAAAATGATCCTTGCATGGAACTCAATGTGCGCTGAGGAAGCTACTTTTTGGGTGAGTTGAATCAGGTAAAATTCGCCTCCAACAAGATCTAGCTTTTTTTCTTTCTTCAACTGGGCCGAAACCGTTAATAAATCGACCGGCTCACTGTTTTGGAAGAGTTTGTAAATGGCTTCGAAGATGTGTTGGTGGGATTCCTTGTAGAAAACATCGGGATGCAAAATATCGATAACCTCGTCGACCCCTTTTTTGTCGATCATCATGGCTCCAAGCACAACTTCCTCTAAATCAATAGCTTGTGGAGGTAATTTTCCTTTTTCTAGAGAAATCACTTGCGAAGTGCGCGAAGTGTATGAGGTTTGAGGTTGCACTTTTTCCATGAGGCGAATGTAAAAAAATTGTTAAGTTCGAGCGCGTGATTTGCCAATTTGAAGTTCACCACTCTTCAACAATCGAACTGTTAACAACTAAGGAATATTGTTAATAAAGATAGAAAAAACAAAAGCCGAAACCAAGGGAATTTGAAAACGATTGGTATTGTTGCCTTTAGCTTTTGAACTCTCCCATCTGGGAATATTTTTCCATACGTTTTTCCACCAATTCGGTTGGGGATAAGTTCTTCAAATCGCTGTAGGCTTCGTCGATGGCCTTAGCAACGATTAGGTAGGTAGCTTCTTTGTCGCTATGGGCACCGCCTAGTGGTTCTTTTACGATCTGGTCTATTAATTTAAGCTTTTTCATATCAGCGGCGGTAAGCTTAAGGGCTTCTGCAGCTTGTTCCTTAAACTCCCAGCTTCTCCATAAGATCGAGGAGCAGCTTTCGGGAGAAATTACCGAGTACCAAGTATTTTCCAGCATAAGCACTTGATCTCCCACTCCAATTCCCAGGGCACCGCCACTGGCGCCTTCGCCAATAATGACTACGATAATTGGAACTTCCAAACCAGTCATTTCCATGATGTTTCGTGCAATGGCCTCCCCTTGGCCACGTTCCTCAGCTTCCAGTCCGGGATAGGCCCCTGGAGTGTCAATAAGGGTCACGACGGGAATTCCAAATTTTTCAGCTGATTTCATCAATCGAAGGGCTTTTCGGTATCCTTCTGGATTGGCCATACCAAAATTTCGATATTGCCTGGTTTTGGTATTGTATCCTTTTTGTTGGCCTATAAACATGTAACTTTGATCACCAATTTTCCCCAAGCCTCCTACCATGGCTTTATCATCTTTGAAGTTTCGATCTCCGTGCAGTTCCAAAAAAGAATCTCCGCAAATGGCCTTGATGTAGTCCATGGTGTACGGACGATCGGGATGTCGGGAAAGTTGTACCCGTTGCCAAGGGGTTAGGTTTTTATAAATTTCCTTTTTGGTATCGATCAGTTTTTTTTCAATCTGCTTACAAGTATTGCTAACATCCACATTACTTTCTTCACCAATCTTACAGGCCTTATCGTACTGTTCCTGAAGTTCTTTTATGGGCAGTTCAAACTCAAGATATTCCATGGGTATACTTGCTGAAATTTGACATAAGGATACAAAGATACGATTTTGCAATTAGCCAAATGGCATCTCCCTACTTTTTCTATGCTGCCGGATTTTGATGATACCATTGGCCAGTACCGTCGCCAAAATAATAAAGGCCCCTAGGTAAAAAGAGCTTCCCATTTTTTCGGCATCCCCCAAAATCCATAGTGCCAACAGGATTCCATATACCGGTTCCAAGTTGATGGTAAGCATTACGGTAAAAGGTGAAATCCAACGCATAACATGCACGGCAGCAATATAAGCATAGGCGGTACACACAGATGCCAGGATTCCCAAATAGATCCAATCGGAAGCAGAAAGTCGAAAAAAATCGGAACTAAAGCTACCTTCAAAAAGCAAATATACTGTAATGCACAAAACCCCAAATCCCAATTCGTAAAAAGAAATCGCAGAGGCGTTGTAACGCTTGGCATAAATACCATTAATGACAGACATAAGTGCACTTAGAAAGGCAGAAATCAAAGCCAAGGCAATGCCCAAAACATATTCTGCACTGGCGCGAAAAATCATGTAAAGTCCCAAAGCAGCTATAATCCCGAACGCTACTTCGTACAGAATGATTTTTCTTCTGAAAAAAATGGGCTCCAAAAAGGACGTAAATAAAGCACCGGTAGACATAACCGACAAGGTTACCGAAACATTGGAAGCTTTAATGGCACCAAAAAAAGTGAGCCAATGCACGGCAATAATCAATCCTGCCAATAGAAGGACCAACAATACTTTCTTTGGAAAGCGCAAGGAGATTTTCTTGAACCCTATAAAAATGTAAACCAGCACCGTTGCAATCAACATACGATACCACACCAACGGAATGGCCTCCAAGGAAATGAGAGCGCCCAAAACAGCGGTAAACCCCCAAATAAATACTATAAAATGGAGGTGAAGGTAATTAAGGAGTTTATCGTTTCGCATTGCGCAAGAGGTAAATGGCCAGGATACCAAATACAAAATTAGGGAACCATGTAGCAATGAAAGGGGAAAAAGTGCTCTGTTCGGCCATGGTTCCGAATATTTTGTCGAAGAAAACAAAGATCATCCCAATGCTTATCCCAATGGCCAGATTGACGCCCATACCCCCCCTGCGTTTCATAGAAGATACCGCGACCGCAATGATGGTAAGAATGTAAGCCGAAACGGGAAGGCTCCACCGTTTGTAACGCACTACTTCATAACGATTGATGTAAGTAGACCCTTTTGCCTTTTCACGTCGAATGAATTTGTTAAGTTCTGAAAAATTCAATGTTTCCGCTATGTATTCAACCGGGGTAAGGTCTTCCATCTCGAATGGGAAAATGGTGTCTTTTTTTGATTCGTAGATCAAGGAATCCTCCCTTTCACCCACCATTCTTTTGTTGTAATTGAACAGAGTGTAAGAAGCGTCTTCAGGGTTGTACTTAATACGGCTTGCCTTAATTTTATAAATCATTTTATTGCCATCAAAGTGCTCTAGGGTAAAGTTGTTTCCCGATTGCTCCTTTACATTGAAATAGCTTACGTAAATGTAATCGTTGTCCCCAACCTGCCGATAAACATTGGCCTGCTGGCGGTCTTTGCCGTGGCTTTTGTTCAAATATTTATAGCTAAACTCATTAAATCCCTTACTGGCACGGGGCGCAAGATAATTCCCAAGGAAAAAGGCCCCAATACATACAAGGGTAGCCCCAATAAAGTAAGGCCTCAGGAACCGATAATAGGAAACCCCGCTGCTCAAGAAAGCAATCACTTCAGTATTGTTGGCCAATTTTGAAGTAAACCAAATAATGGAAAGGAACAAAAAAAGCGGAAACAATAAATTTGCAAAATAGATGGTAAAGTCTAAGTAGTATTTTAGTACCTGAATCAGCGGAACCTCATGGGCGAGAATTTTGTCTATTTTTTCAGCTAAATTGATGGTAATCCCAATGGGGATAAACAACAATAGTAGCAGGATAAAGGTCCCTAGGTACTTTCGCAATATGTATCGATCGAGGATACTAAGCATTACAACCGGTTATCCATTTGGTGCACCATGCGTTCTTTCCATTCCCTGAAATCTCCTGCTAAGATATGCTTTCTGGACTCACGAACCAACCAAAGGTAAAACCCAAGGTTGTGAATAGTGGCTATCTGCTTGCCTAACATTTCGTTCACCGAAAACAAATGCCTCACATAGGCTTTGCTATACGCCGTATCCACCCAAGTGATCGCCATTTCATCGATGGGCGAGAAATCATCTTCCCATTTTTTGTTTTTGATGTTTATGGCGCCTTCAGCAGTAAAGAGCATTCCATTACGGGCATTTCGGGTAGGCATCACACAATCGAACATGTCTATCCCCAATGCAATGCACTCTAGCAAATTAATAGGAGTTCCCACACCCATAAGGTACCTGGGCTTGTCTTCCGGAAGGATTTCGGTTACTACTTCGGTCATGGCATACATTTCTTCGGCAGGTTCCCCAACTGAAAGCCCTCCTATGGCATTTCCTTTAGCACCTGCATTGGCGATATATTCTGCAGATTGCTTGCGTAAATCCTTGTAGGTACTTCCTTGGACGATCGGAAAGAGTGTTTGTTCATATCCATAGAGCGGTTGGAGGGTTTTAAGGTGCGACATACATCGGTCCAACCACCGGTGGGTCATGTGCATGGATCTTTTGGCGTATTGGTACTCACACGGGTATGGGGTACATTCATCGAATGCCATGATGATATCGGCCCCAATACTTCGCTGAATTTCCATCACGTTTTCAGGGGTAAACACATGGTAACTACCGTCAATATGGGATTTGAACTTTACCCCTTCCTCTTTGATTTTTCTGTTGGCTGAAAGGGAATACACTTGGTACCCACCGCTGTCGGTCAAAATATTGCGATCCCAATTCATGAATCGATGTAACCCACCTGCTTTTTCAAGAATGTGGGTTTGCGGACGAAGGAATAAATGATAGGTATTTCCCAGTATGATATCGGGGTTAATTTCATCCATCAATTCTCTTTGATGTACCCCTTTTACCGTTCCTACCGTACCAACGGGCATGAAGATGGGAGTTTGGACTGTTCCATGAGGCAACGTAATGTTCCCAGCCCTTGCCTTGGTTTGAGTATCCTTTCCTTGCAGTTGAAATTCCATAGTTAAAATTGCGTGGCAAAGATAGGATGATTTATGGGGAAACCTCTTAAAGTTTTGTTACCGAATTGAAACAAACCCACTACCACAACTGTTAACTAAAACAGCCAAATCGTTAATAAAACACATTTTTTTCGCTTTGCACCCCTTTTTGAATGTGGTATTTTTGAACCATCAATTAATAGCATACCAGATGCCAAACATGAATTACCTCAACGACTTGGTGGTCCAAGTCCGAAGAGATATTTTAAGACAGGTGCACAAAGTGAATTCGGGCCATCCGGGCGGATCACTGGGATGCACCGAATTTTTTGTAGCCCTATTCCAAGTGCTCATGGAGCGAAAAGACGGCTTTGACATGGATGGAAAAGGAGAAGACATTTTTTTCCTGTCCAATGGGCATATTTCCCCCGTTTTCTATAGTGTTTTAGCTCGGTCTGGATACTTTCCTGTAGAAGAGTTAAATACCTTCCGCCACATCAATTCGCGTTTACAGGGACACCCAACTACCCACGAAGGACTCCCTGGAGTTCGGGTAGCTTCCGGTTCTTTGG
Organism: Flavobacteriaceae bacterium UBA6268; assembly: GCA_002440705.1. Lineage (GTDB taxonomy): Bacteria > Bacteroidota > Bacteroidia > Flavobacteriales > Flavobacteriaceae > DJVA01. The sequence continues at coordinate 14,742 of DJVA01000050.1, forward strand.
GTCAAGGCGTTTCCGTAGCCCTAGGTGCCGCCCTTTCCAAAAAACTAAACAAAGATTCCCACTTGGTATACGCACTTTGCGGTGACGGGGAATTACAGGAAGGTCAAAATTGGGAAGCTTTCATGTTTGGGGCCGCGCACAAAGTCGACAATCTTATCCTTACCGTCGATTATAATGGCCAACAAATTGATGGCTCTACGGATGCTGTATTACCGATGGGTAATTTACGTGCCAAGTTTGAGGCTTTCGGTTGGGAGGTTTTGGACATCGAAAAAGGCAACGACCTCCTAGCAATCATCGAAGGCATGCGCGAAGCCAAAACCAGAACCGGAAAAGGCAAACCCATCTGTGTATTGTTACACACTGTGATGGGACATGGTGTCGATTTTATGATGCACACCCACGATTGGCACGGAAAAGCTCCCAACGACCAACAGCTTGAAATTGCGCTTTCACAAAACCCCGTAACCTTGGGTGACTATTAATCAGAAACGAATGAAAAAATACAACGATACAGGGAAGAAAGATACACGCTCCGGTTTTGGTGCAGGTTTAACAATTTTAGGAGAAACCCATCCTAATGTAGTGGCCCTATGCGCCGATTTAACCGGCTCCCTCAAAATGGATGAATTTAAAGAGCATCATCCCCAGCGTTTTTTTCAGGTAGGAATTGCCGAAGCCAACAT
>DJVA01000016.1 GCA_002440705.1 Flavobacteriaceae bacterium UBA6268
ACCGCAGTGTGGAAGAGGTGGTCAATACAGCCATCCAGGAAGATGCCAATGCCATTGCCATGACTTCCTACCAGGGGGGGCATAACGAGTACTTCAAATACATGTACGATTTGTTGCAGGAGAAAGGCGCTGGGCACATCAAGATTTTTGGCGGAGGCGGCGGGGTGATTCTTCCCGAAGAAATCAAGGATTTGATGGAGTATGGCATTGCCCGGATCTACTCGCCCGACGACGGCCGCGAGATGGGCCTTCAAGGGATGATCAACGATTTGGTGCAGCAATCCGACTTCCCCATTGGCAAACAATTGAACGGCGAACTGAAGGAATTGCCCAAGAAAAACCCCACGGCCATTGCCCGCATCATTTCGGCGGCAGAAAATTTTCCAGAAGTAGCTAAAGATACCCTTCAGGAAATACATCAAAAAAATAAAACCTCTCAAACCCCTGTATTGGGTATAACCGGTACGGGCGGCGCGGGGAAATCCTCTTTAGTGGATGAATTGGTGCGCCGCTTCCTCATCGATTTCCCTAAAAAGACCATAGGGATTGTTTCGGTGGATCCTTCTAAACGGAAAACCGGCGGAGCCCTTTTGGGCGATCGCATTCGGATGAACGCTATCAATTCGCCCCGCGTGTACATGCGCAGTTTGGCCACCCGCCAAAGCAACCTGGCGCTCTCCAAATACGTGAGTGAGGCCATTCAGGTGCTGAAAGCCGCCGAATACGACCTGATTGTTTTGGAAACTTCGGGGATAGGGCAAAGCGATACGGAAATCCTGGATCACAGCGATGTCTCCCTTTACGTGATGACTCCCGAGTTTGGTGCTGCGACCCAGTTGGAGAAAATCGACATGTTGGATTTTGCCGACTTGGTGGCCATCAACAAGTTCGATAAGCGTGGAGCTTTGGATGCTTTGCGCGATGTTAAAAAACAATACCAGCGCAACCACGGTCTGTGGGATGCCAAAGAGGACCAGTTGCCGGTGTATGGGACCATCGCTTCCCAGTTCAACGATCCGGGCATGAACCAACTGTACAAGGCCCTTATGGATGCTTTGGTTGAAAAAACGGGTGCTTCCCTCAAAAGCAGCTACCACATTACGGACGAAATGAGCGAAAAGGTGTTTGTGATTCCGCCGAAACGCACGCGTTATCTTTCTGAAATTGCTGAGAACAACCGCCAATACGATAAGGTAGCAAGCCAACAAGTTGAGGTGGCCCAAAAGCTCTACGGAATTTTTAAAACTATGGGTTCGGTAGTGAATGCAGGGATTGCCTTGACGAAAATGGGATTGGATGAAGAAATGCTGGAACAGCATCAGACGGCTGCCAATAAAGAATTTCTGGGACTATTGAAGAAAGAATTCGATCGGGTGAAAATGGACCTCGACCCCCACCATTGGAAAACTATCGTTACTTGGGATGCCAAGGTACAGCGCTACAAGGATTCAGTCTACACTTTTAAGGTACGGGGGAAGGAAATCCACATTGAAACCCATACCGAATCGCTCTCGCATACCCAAATGCCCAAAGTGGCCTTGCCCAAATACCAAGCTTGGGGCGACATCCTGCGCTGGTGCTTGCAGGAAAACGTGCCCGGGGAATTTCCCTATACTTCGGGATTGTACCCTTTCAAACGTACTGCTGAAGACCCCACCCGCATGTTCGCAGGAGAAGGCGGCCCTGAACGCACCAATCGTCGGTTCCATTACGTAAGCTTGGGCATGCCGGCAAAACGATTGTCTACAGCCTTTGATAGTGTCACCCTTTATGGGAACGATCCCGGCCACCGTCCGGACATTTATGGGAAAATTGGCAATGCCGGGGTATCCATTTGCTGTTTGGACGACGCCAAAAAACTGTATTCCGGCTTTGATCTAAGTGATCCCATGACCTCGGTGAGCATGACCATCAATGGTCCTGCGCCCATGTTGTTGGGTTTCTTCATGAATGCGGCCATCGACCAAAACTGTGAAAAGTACATCAAGGAGCAGGGGATGGAAGAAGCGGTGGAAAAGAAGATCGCTACACTTTACCAAAAGAAAGGAACCCAGCGACCCCAATACCGAGGGGAACTCCCCGAAGGTAATGACGGATTGGGTTTGATGCTGTTGGGCGTCACCGGCGACCAAGTACTGCCAGCAGCGGTATACCAAAAAATAAAGGCCGAAACCCTGAAGCAGGTCCGCGGTACGGTTCAGGCCGACATTCTGAAAGAGGACCAGGCCCAGAATACCTGTATTTTCAGTACTGAGTTTGCCTTGCGGTTGATGGGCGACGTGCAGGAGTATTTCATTCAGCAGCAGATTCGCAATTTTTATTCGGTGTCCATTTCGGGTTATCACATTGCCGAAGCGGGGGCCAACCCAATCACCCAATTGGCCTTTACGCTGTCCAATGGGTTTACCTATGTGGAGTACTACTTGAGCCGGGGGATGGACATCAACGACTTTGGGCCCAACCTGTCCTTCTTCTTCAGCAATGGGATCGATCCCGAGTATTCCGTGATAGGGCGTGTAGCTCGACGTATTTGGTCGAAGGCCCTGCGCGATAAGTATGGGGCCAACCCTAGGGCGCAGATGTTGAAGTACCACATCCAGACTTCGGGAAGGAGTTTGCACGCCCAGGAAATCGACTTTAACGACATTCGGACAACGTTGCAGGCGTTGTACGCCATTTACGACAATTGCAATTCCTTGCACACCAATGCCTATGATGAGGCCATTACCACACCTACGGAAGAAAGTGTGCGCCGCGCCATGGCCATTCAGCTGATCATCAATAAGGAGTTGGGCTTGGCCAAGAACGAAAACCCCATTCAAGGGTCGTTCATTATTGAAGAGCTCACCGATTTGGTGGAAGAAGCCGTATTGCAGGAGTTTGACCGCTTGACCGAACGTGGCGGGGTATTGGGCGCCATGGAAACCATGTACCAGCGCAGTAAGATCCAGGAGGAAAGTTTGTACTACGAAACCTTGAAGCATACTGGAGAGTACCCTATTATTGGGGTGAATACCTTTTTGAGCAGTAAAGGCTCACCTACCATTTTACCTGCGGAAGTCATCCGCGCCACCGAAGAGGAAAAACTGGCCCAGATTGCCACCCTAGAGCAATTGCACGCTACTTATGCTGACCAAGCTACGGAAGCCTTAAAGCAAGTGCAGCAAGCGGCCATCCATAACGAAAACATGTTCGCTCAGTTGATGGAAGCTTCCAAGGTGTGTTCCCTGGGGCAAATTACCGAAGCCTTGTTTGAGGTAGGGGGGCAATACCGGAGGAATATGTAAGGTTGCAGGTTGTATAGCCCACCCGCCACCTAGCCTCTTCGCTAAATTGGTCCACTGGACCAATTCTTAACGCTCGGTCCGGTTTCGGGCTTTGCCCGATTAAAAAATAGCCATAAACTCTAGACACTAAAGGGCTGTACCGCATTAGTAACGCCTTTGGTATAGGGTTACTGCTATTTTTATGTTCATTTTGCCTTGATGCAAAACGAACCAAAAAATCAAGAACGCTTTGAGGCGATTTTGGTGCACAGCACCAAACCACGGACACCGCTTACCGCTGCATGCTCTTTTTTTCGC
>DJVA01000024.1 GCA_002440705.1 Flavobacteriaceae bacterium UBA6268
ATAATATTGCAATATTAAAAAATATTGAATGGGAGCTTCCAAAACTGAAATACACACCTCGGTCCAGATTGAAATTGCCGAAATCGCCAAAGTCCTGTCGCATCCTGCACGGGTGGCTATTCTGGACTACATCAGCAAACAAGATGCCTGCATTTGTACCGATCTGGTCGATGAAATTGGGCTTTCACAGCCTACCATTTCGCAACATCTTCAGGTAATTCGGAACGCTGGGTTACTTAAGGGTACTTTTGAAGGAAAACGGCTTTGTTACTGCATCGATATGGAACGCTTCCAGGAAATCCAACAATTACTTAACCAATTCTTCAACCATACGGCCGCTCAGTGCTGTTAAAACATTTTATTATGAAAACCCTCGAATTCCTCTCCTTATTGGAACAACACAAAGACAAGACCCTCTTATTTGAATACGCACCCCAAAAATGGGTGGGGGCCAATTACCACATTACGGAAGTAAAACACCTTCATGTCGAATCGGTGGATTGCGGAAGTGGTATGGATGCCTGGAACGAAACCATTGTCCAACTCTGGGAAAGTCCATCAGAAAAAGATAAAACCAAATACATGACTGCATTTAAGGCATTGTCCATCCTTAAGAAAGTAGGAAAGATGAAGCCTTACGACATGGAAGCCGAAATCAAATTTGAGTACAGCAATCCCAATTTTCACCTTACGCAACTTAGGGCCCATAACTATTGCATAGAGGGGAACGAACTGCAGTTAACGCTTGGGTTGCAAAAAACCGATTGCAAGGCAAAGGAGACCTGTGGCATTCCAGAAAGTAAAAGTGAAACCCAAGCCCCTTGTTGCACCCCCGGGAGTGGTTGTTGCTGAAAAATGAAAATCCTTCCGCTCGAAGAGAAACATTTTCCTGAGGTAGCCACCATCTACAAAGAGGGCATGGATACCGGTAAAGCTACTTTTGAAACCCAAGTGCCTAGTTGGGAAATGTTCGACAGGAAATTCCTCCCAGAAGCCCGTTTTGTAGCAATTGTTGAAAATAGCGTTGTGGGTTGGTGCACCTTAGCGGCCGTTTCGTCCCGCAAAGTATATGAAGGCGTTACGGAAAATACCATCTATATTTCGTCCTTGCATCAAGGAAAAGGCCTAGGAAAAAAACTGCTTGAACATCAAATAGCCAAGAGCGAAGCACTGGGTATCTGGATGATCCAAACACGTATTTTTCCCCATAATAAAGCCAGTCTTCATTTACATTTATCCTGCGGATTCCGAATAGTGGGCACTCGGGAAAAAATTGGGCAACGCGAAGGCACTTGGCACGATAATATCGAATTGGAACGCAGAAGCAAAAAAATCAAGTATATGAAAAACCTATTGATACTCTGTACCGGAAACAGCTGCCGAAGCCAAATGGCCCATGGCTATTTGAAAGAATTTGGGCAAGGAAAGCTGCAAGTGTTTAGTGCGGGCATAGAAACCCACGGGCTAAATCCCGGGGCCGTTTCGATCATGAAAGAGGATGGGATCGATCTATCAAATCATACTTCAAATCATGTAGATGAATACCAAGGAATCGCTTGGGACTATATCATCACTGTTTGCGACCATGCCTACGAAAATTGCCCCTTTATCCCCGCCCCCAATGCCAAAAGGTTCCATCACAACTTTTTTGACCCTTCAAAAGTACAGGGAACTGAAAAAGAAAAACATGCCGCTTTTGAAAAGGCCCGAAACGAAATCAAGGAATATTGTCGTAATTTTATAAAAACCAATTTGTAGGATTATGCCATTATACCTTGAAATTTTAATAGGTTTTGTTGCTTTTTTGCACTTGTACTTCTTTTACTTCGAAACGTTTGCCTGGACCACTAGAGGCCCTAAAATTTTTCGAGGTTTCCCAAAGGATTTGTTTGAAAAAACCAAAGCCATGATGGCCAATCAAGGCCTCTACAACGGTTTTTTGGCTGCAGGACTTATCTGGACATTTTTTATCGAGAACCCCATTTGGAAGACCAATGTCTCCTTTTTCTTTCTGGGATGCGTTGTAGTTGCAGGGATCGTAGGGGCATGGACCGTATCCAAGCGCATCTTTTTCGTACAGGCAGTCCCTGCAATCATTACCATTGTCATGGTCTTTTTAAACAGTTATTTATCGGAAAATCCAAAAACGACCTCGCTCCCCGACCCACTTGAGGCAGGCTGGAAAGGCCATGCGGTTTGCGAGGTACTACAGGAAGATCGCACCATTCGGGTGTTGAAGTGTACCTTCCCGCCCGGAGTGGGCCATGAAAAGCATGAACACGCTCCCCATTTTGGGTTTACGCTAAAAGGGAGTACCTTTAGGATTACGGACGAAAAAGGCCCCCGCGAGGTCAATGTCCCAGCGGGTTACGATTTTTATAAAAGTGAACCCTCTGTTCATGAAGTGCTAAATATTGGCGACAGTACCGCCGTGTTTTTAATCATAGAACCCAAATAATGGACTACCAACTTGACCAAGCCCTTGAAATTTTAGCGCGAACGCCAAATGTGATGAAATCACTTTTGTCGGGAATTTCAGAGGAGTGGGTCCATAGCACTGAAGGCCCAGGCACTTGGAGCCCCTACGATGTGGTCGGCCATTTGGTACACGGTGAAAAAACCGACTGGATGCCTCGTTTGGAAATTGTTTTAAGCACTGTTGGAAATAAAACATTTACCCCATACGACCGCTTTGCCCAATTTGAAATGAGCCAAGGAAAAACCCTCGAAATCCTGCTTCAGGAGTTTGAGCATTTAAGGACCAAAAACCTTGAAACACTTCGTTCCAAAAATCTTTCTGAAGCCGATTTACAGCGAACAGCCATTCACCCCTCCTTAGGCACCATTACCCTTAAAAACATGCTGGCTTCTTGGGTGGTTCACGATTTAGGACACCTTGCGCAAGTAAGCCGGGTGATGGCCAAACAATACCAAGTGGAAATTGGCCCTTGGACCAAGTATTTAACCATTGTGAACCATACCCCAAAAGAATGAGGTTTACCAAAAACATGGGGAAATTGGACCGCGTGTTGCGCTTCGTGCTAGCTGCCGTAATTATTGGTTTGTATTTCTTTGGTATTTTGAATGGTTTAACCGCCATCATCCTTTTGACTTTTGCATTGGCCACAACCCTAACAGGGATTACTGGCTATTGTCCGCTGTATCCTTTATTTGGATGGAATACCTGTAAAAGGAGCCCTCAAGATTAGTGCCTTCTTTCCGTTTCCAATACGGAAATTTCCAACCTTTTTTTTGATTTTCTAAGGTTGATCCAATACACGCTTACCACTAGGAGGAAAAGAATAACTCCGTATGAAGCCAAATGCTGAAAAGGAACTGTCTGAAAAGTAGCGGCATCCTCCATTTCGAAATCTACTTGGGGATTCTCGGCATTCAAAATATAACTTTTACGGGACGCTCCATTCTGAACGGTAATCACATGTGTAGGGTTTTGATAGATTTCGTTGAAACTTGTTGCCGTGACGGAAATGGCCTTCCAATTGGTTGTTACCTTTTGAATGGCGAATACCAAGACCGCATCATGAGAACCGAATTGCTTTTCCTTGAGTGAAAAAAAAGCCTTTTCATTTCCAACGGAAAAAAACAAGGTCTTGTTGAAGTAGTCCATAAGAAATTCAGCATAGTGATTGAAATCGATGGCCGTGTTTTTTAATTCAGGTCGTACTTCAACAAGTAACTCAGCTAGGGATTGGGACGTCAAGCGAATGGTTAATGTCTTTGAGGGTTCGTCGAACGCATAAGCAATATGGCCTGGATTGTGGGCCTGTAGGGTCGCCCCGAGACCCCAAACAAAAAATCCAAATACCATTAAAATCCCTTTCATCAGAATCGAAAATCATTGCTAGGAGTTCCCGAAAAACACAAAGGTGAGGATGGGAAGTTATCGGTAATTACGTAATAATATTCGTTGTTGCTTTCGGGTGTTTTTCCGAAGCGTCCATTACAGGCATCCAATAAGGAAAGGCCGTCGACGTATTCATAATCCTGAAAATACGTACCATCGTAACACCCATCCGGTGCTGAAATTCCATCCCCTGGACGGGATCCGTCAATCAAACGGTAGCCACTGGTCAATTCAATGATGGAGCTTCCTGATGCATCGTAACCGTACTTATAATAGATCGGAAATCCATCGGCGGCATAGCCCACTTTTACCATTTCGGTGCCATCGATACCCAAATCCGAAACATACGCAGATGGAGTACCGTGGTAATGGTATTTGCCTGTGGGTTGTACATGGGCATTGTTGCAATCCAGTCCCAGGTTTACAGTACTTGTAAGGGTCGTAATGTTCCAATTCATGTTGATGCCTCCCGATCCCATAAAAAATTCGGCCGTAAAGGGATCGACCACTACCCCACTAAAAAGCACCCCAAATTCGTAGCCTTGGGCACTCACCATCTGATTGCTAATCTGAGGGGTAAGATCCACAACATAGGTATCTCCTTGTTCTGATATGGTGTTGGGGTTTCCATTATTGGGAAAGGTCCCCACCAAATGCCCCGGAATTCCGTTAAAGGTCATGGTTCGCGTATCGGCATTGGCATCGACTGTTTCATTGTAGATACTTGCCATGGGCAAATCGACTGTACAACCTGTGGTGGTTAAATTGATTTTGAAAGTGCTAGCGACCAAATCGCAATTGGTCGAGTTAGTCTCGTCATCGGTAGTCGTGTTGCCATTGGGGTCTTGAGAACAGGATCCCAGTGCCAAAAAGGCCAATAACACAAATTGAAAGAAGGGATGGAAAGTCATAGTGTGGTTTTTGGTTCTTATTGCTATGACTTTCAAAAAGCAAGGAAGTTTAATGGGGCGTTATTATTCTTCCTCGTTTTGGCTTAAATAGCGCTTTTCCAACTCGGCTTGGAACTCTTCCATCACTGGTTTAACGGTACTCTCGGGGAGGTCCGCAATGCGGATGTACATTAAGCCGTCTACCGCATTGTTGAATAAGGGGTCTACATTAAAGGCCACAACCTTGGCATTTTGCTTGATGTATTTTTTGATCAATACCGGAAGGCGCAAACTCCCGGGTTCAACCTCATCGATGAGTTTGTCGAATTTATTCAAATCGGCTTCCGTTTCATCAAAAATGAAATCCTTATCGGCATCCTTAAGCTTCACCTTGTATTCTTTTTTGGGATTGATGTACTGTGCCACGTAAGGATCGTAATAGTTAGACTTCATGAATTCGATCATCAAACTTTTACTGAATTCAGAAAATTTGTTGCTGATGCTTACACCGCCAATCAAAAATTTGTGCTCAGGATAGCGCAAGGTTGTGTGGACAATTCCTTTCCACAGCAAAAACAGCGGCATTGGTCGCTGTTGGTATTCCTTGATGATAAAGGCCCGTCCCATTTCGATGGATTTTCCCATCATATCGTACAATTCGGGTTCGAAACGGAACAAGTCCTGCAGGTAAAATCCATCGATCCCATATTGCGGAAAAATTTTGGCCCCAAGTCCCATTCGGTAGGCACCTGCAATAAGTTGGGTTTCATTGTCCCATAGGAACATATGATGGTAATAGGAATCAAACTTATCCAAATCCGTGGCGTTGTTGGTTCCTTCTCCTACTTCCCTGAAAGTAATTTCACGAAGGCGGCCTATTTCCTGAAGGATGTTTGGAATATATTGGGCTTGTGCCAAAAATACTTCGTAGTTTTTGCTTACCAACAAGCGCCTATCGCCTTTGCGAAGGGCCTCTACCTCGGCAGCCATTGCGCTGGGGGGGATAGGGCCTGCAATCTTTTTTGGAGGTTTGGGTATTTTAAGTGTTTTAGGAATGTTCTCAAGCAGTTTTTTCCGTTCAAAGGGATTGGCCAGCACGTAGGTTTTTCTTCGAAGAAAGTCGGTAAATTCCTCTAAACCTTCATGTTCTTTCTGATCGGAGACAGGGATGGGATTGCCAATTCGCACTTTGATGATGCGCTCTTTTTGGGTTAACAATTCCGACGGTAATTTGGCCGTTCGAAGGGTATCGCTCAATTGAGCCAATCGGTAAAACAATTTACTGTTTTTGGCGTGAAAGTAGATAGGCACCACAGGCACTTCGGCCTTTTTGATCAATTTCATTGCGGCGACTTCCCAAGGTTTGTCTACTAACAATTTTTCATCGCGGTAGGTCGATACTTCCCCAGCTGGGAAAATACCCAAGGCATATCCCTCCTGCAAATGGTGCAATGCTGCCTTAAAACCTCCGATACTGCTTTTGGCATCCTTGTGGGACTCAAAAGGGTTAACTGGCATTACATAGGGTTTCAAGGGCTCAATACGGTGCAATAAAAAATTTGCAATGATTTTGAAATGCGGACGGTGTTCCAACAGCAGTTTCAACAGAAGAATGCCATCGATCCCACCCAAGGGATGGTTGGAAATGGTAATGAAGGCCCCGGTTTTTGGGATACGTTTCAGGTCTTCTTCCGGGATTTCAAAATTGATTTCAAACTCATCGAGCAAGGCGTTGATGAATTCGAGGTTTTCTAGGTGTTTATTACGATCGTAAATTTTATTGAGGGTGGAAATCTTCAGTACTTTCATCAAAATCCAACCCATCGAAGTCCCAATAAAACCGAGGTTGTCTACATTAATGGCTTTGGCAACTTCCTTTGCACTTACGAGTCCCATGCGTGATTAATTGTTGTTGAAAGCTTCCCTGAAAAAGCGAATAACAAATATAGCGAAACCTTTCAAACTTCTTGCTTATTCATTTACAACTAGTTGCACGGTTTCACTGCTTTCCTGCTTCAGCAATACTTCCTTGTCTTGGGTGAGCGATTGGATTTCAACGGGTTTACTATGGCGGATGGTATAGAGGGTTACCCCGTAATAACAGACCACCTTAAAGCGTTCGCGAAGCTTGGTAAGCAAGGGTTCCAAGTGGTTGTATTTATTGTCCACACAGACTGAAAAGCTGATGGCTGAATTTTGAATCAATTCCACTTTCATTTTGTAACGGTGTAGCAAATTGAACACTTCGCTGATGTTATCTTCCATCATAAAGCTGAAATCCAAGGAAGAAAGCGAAATCAATACTTGATTCTTTTTGAGGATAAAACAGGATGTCATGGGGTCGAGCAAAACCCCTTTTCCTACACAAGTACCGGGTGCTGCCGGGTCCACAAACGATTTTACAAAAAGTGGAATCTCTTTTCGCTGCAAAGGCTGCAGGGTTTTTGGGTGAATGACCGAGGCCCCATAAAAGGCCAGCTCAATGGCTTCCCGGTAAGAAATATGGTGCAACAATTGGGTATTCGTAAAAAATCTGGGGTCGGCATTCAAAACTCCCGGAACGTCTTTCCAAATGGTAACACTCTGTGCATTGAGGCAATAGGCAAAAATCGCTGCCGTATAATCGCTTCCTTCGCGCCCCAAGGTAGTAGTAAAATTGTTGGCGCCCTCGGCACCGAGAAATCCTTGGGTAATGGTAACCCCTTTTGGGGAAATGGCCTCTAGGATTTGTTGTTGTGTCTCCTCCCATTGAACTCGGGCATCGCGATAATAATCATCGGTTCTAATGCATTGGCGCACGTCCAACCAAGTGTTTTTTAGGCCTTCTTCATTCAAAAATTCCGACACGATGGTGGTAGAAATCAGTTCTCCAAAACTTACAATTTGGTCGTACACAAAGGCATGATTCTTGGATTTGTTGGCATCCAGAAATCCTTTCATTTCCTGAAACCATTTTGAGACTTTCCCATGAATAGTGTGTGACGGATTTGGAAAAAGCCCATGTATTATTTCCTGATGGTAATGATAAACCTCATGGATGCTGGCCTCCAATTCGGAGGGGTTTTGAATGTAATTATTGACGACCACTTCCAAGGCATTGGTTGTTTTGCCCATAGCGGAAATGACTACTACTAGGTCTTTTTCCTTGGAAAAATCAAGAACCTTTTTTACGTTTTTAACGCCTTCGGCATCCTTCACCGAAGCCCCTCCAAATTTAAATACCTTCATGCTTCTAAAAAGTTATCGAGGTCGTTCTTGCTAAATTCCACCCGAATCCAATCGTGCAATACCCTGGCCCCAGTTTTTTCATAAAACTCGATAGCTGGTGTATTCCAAGCGAGCACCTCCCAATTGACACGTTTTACCTTTTGCTGTGCGGCATATTCCATCACCTTCCGGTACAGCAAACTGCCTATTCCCTTTCCGCGCATGGACTCCTTTACAATCAAGTCTTCCAAATGCACCGTATTCCCTTTCCAGGTGGAAAATCGAAAATAAACCAATGCCATGCCCACAAGGATCCCTCCGGTTTCAGCGACAAAGCAAGTAAAGCTGGGCTGAGGCCCAAATCCCGCTGCTTCCAGTTCAGGCACGGTAACCTCTACGGCATCGGGTTCCTTTTCAAAAATCGCCAACTCCCTGATAAGGTTTAACACCCCGGGCATGTCTTGTTTTAAAGCCTTTCGAATCGCAACTTTCATGTTTGGGTTTTGCGGGACAAATATCGCTTCTATTTCTTAAAAATACCGATATTTGTGACAAATTCACAATCCGTCCCTATGATGCTTCAAAAGAATACGACCCTGGGTGAATTCATTATTGAAAACCAAAGTGAGTTCCGATATTCCTCGGGGGAGCTTTCACGACTCATCAACTCCATTCGTCTTGCCGCCAAGGTAGTGAACCATGAAGTGAACAAAGCAGGCTTGGTGGATATTTTGGGCACGGCCGGAGATACGAATGTACAGGGCGAAGATCAGCAAAAACTTGATGTGTATGCCAACAACGCCTTCATCAAAACCCTTACCAACCGGGAAATTGTGTGCGGCATAGCCAGTGAGGAAGAGGATAACTTTATCACCATCAAGGGGCGCAACGAGCAAAACGACAACAAATATGTGGTGCTGATCGATCCTTTGGATGGTTCCTCCAACATCGATGTAAACGTTTCCGTGGGGACCATTTTCTCCATTTACAGGCGGATTACCGAACCTGGAACTCCGGTGACGCTCGAGGATTTCCTGCAACCAGGGAAAAATCAGGTGGCGGCCGGGTACATCATTTACGGTACTTCCACTATGATAGTTTACACCACGGGCCATGGGGTGAACGGCTTTACGTTGAATCCCGCCATCGGTACGTATTACTTATCACACCCCAACATGAAATTTCCAGAAGATGGTAAAATTTACTCGGTAAATGAGGGAAATTATGTGCATTTCCCGCAGGGGGTGAAGGATTACATCAAATACTGTCAGAAAGAAGAGGGCGACCGCCCTTACACTTCCCGATACATTGGTTCGCTGGTTTCGGATTTCCATCGGAACATGATCAAAGGAGGCATCTATATTTATCCGAACACGGCCAAGGATCCCAATGGAAAACTTCGGTTGTTGTATGAGTGTAACCCTATGGCACTTATTGCTGAACAAGCGGGAGGTAAAGCCAGTAATGGTTTCCAAAGAATTTTGGACATCCAGCCCACCGAACTGCACCAACGCACTCCATTCATCTGTGGAAGTAAGCACATGGTGGAAAAAGCAGAAGGGTTCATGCAACAGCACAAACCCTCCTAAGGTAAGGGATTATCCTAATTATTTTTTATTCAATAGGTATCGGTAATCCTCCAAATCGAGGCCACCCGTGAAAATTTCGATGGAACGTTTAATGAGCTTTACCGCCATTTCATGACTATATCCTAAACCAATGGCATATTTTTCCAGCAGGGCGCGTTCCTCATCGTCAATTTCGTGGTCGGCAAAAATAAGCTTGAACAAATCCAACATGGTTTCCAAACGTTCGTCTGCAGAGTTAAGAGGGTGCAAGGGGTATTTAGAGGAATCTTTGAGTATCTCTTCATATTCCTGCTCCGTAACATCCAGTTTTCTCGCAAAACGTTTCAACAACTTGGCTTCATTTTCATGAACATCCCCATGGATGTAAGCCAAATTAACCATGGCAGCAAAATGGCTCAGGTTTCTGCGATGGGTTCCACTTTCAAATAAATCTCTAAATGACATAGTTCCAAATTATGCTGCAAATATAACTTTTGTAATTCTTTTTTAAGTCAAAAAATCATCTAAAAATAACTCCAGAGGTTTCTACCAAAACATGGGTTTATTATCTTTGCCCCTCCATGAGTAAAGCACTCATTACGTCCCTTTTCGCTCAGTCTTCGCAAACCGGAAAACTGCGGGATTCCCTTGCCCAAATCGAAGTAAAGACCCATGTGAGCGGCTTGGTAGGCTCTGCGCTATCCCTAGTAATCGGCGATCTTTTTAAAACTTCTGAGTTGCCATTTTTGGTCATTTTTAACGACAAGGAAGAAGCGGCTTACCATCTCAATGACCTTGAAAACCTCTTAGGGGACCAACAAGTATTGTTCTACCCCGGCAGTTACCGCAGACCCTACCAGATTGAGGAAACCGACAATGCCAACGTCTTGCTGCGAAGCGAAGTCCTTAATCGCATCAATTCGCGAAAAAAACCGGCATTAATCATTACCTATCCCGATGCCTTGTTTGAAAAAGTGGTTACGCGTAAAGAATTGGAGCGGAACACTTTGAAAATGTCTGTTGGAGATGAGTTATCCATCGATTTTGTGAATGAGGTGTTGTTTGAATACCAGTTTAAGCGGACCGATTTTGTAACTGAACCCGGAGAGTTTTCCGTGCGGGGAGGAATTTTGGACGTGTTCTCCTTCAGTCATGACGAGCCTTACCGTATCGAGTTTTTTGGAAACGAAATCGAAAGCATCCGTACCTTCGATGTGGAAACCCAACTGTCTATAGAGCCGCATAAAAAGGTGTCCATCATTCCCAATGTGGAAAACAAAAGGATGGAGGAACAACGGCAAAGTTTTCTGGAATACATCGCTTCCAAAACGGTTATTTTTGTTAAAAATGAAACGCTCCTTACCCAACGCATTGACAAGCTTTTCAATAAAGCCACGGAAGCTTTCAGGGAGATTAAATCTGAAGTTGCCTTAAGTGAACCCAAAGAGCTTTTTTGTACGTCCGATTTGCTGAAAACCCAATTGAAACGTTTCAAAACCATTCATTTTTCTGAAACAACAAATTCGCAAGAGAACACCATTGCCTTTCAAACAAAGCCCCAGCCTTCCTTCAACAAACAATTTCATGTGCTCATCGAGCATTTGAACGCTAATTTCGAGAAAGGCATCAAGAATTATATTTTTTGTAGCAGTGAATCCCAAGCCAAACGGTTTCACGATATTTTTGAAGATGCCCAGCAACACGTGGAGCAGTTTGAAACGGTGGTATTTCCATTCTACCAAGGATTTAGGGACGAAACCCTCAAGTTGGCCTGTTATACCGACCATCAAATTTTTGAACGCTACCACAAATTCTACCTCAAAAACGGCTATGCCAAAAAGCAAGCCATTACCTTGAAGGAACTCACCAATCTGGAAGTGGGCGACTATGTAACACACATTGACCACGGAATTGGAAAGTTTGGTGGGTTACAGAAAATCGAGGTAGAGGGCAAAATGCAGGAAGCCATCAAATTGATTTATGGGGAGCGCGACATCCTCTACCTCAGCATCCATTCGCTGCACAAAATTTCCAAGTACAATGGCAAGGATGGTGCGGTTCCCAAAATCTATAAATTGGGCAGTGCTGCTTGGAAAAGTCTGAAACAAAAAACCAAGACCCGCGTTAAGGAAATTGCCTTCAGTTTAATTGAACTCTACGCAAAACGACGCCTGCAAAAAGGGTTTCAGTACCATCCCGATTCGTATTTACAACTCGAACTCGAATCTTCTTTTATCTATGAAGACACCCCAGACCAGACCAAAGCTACCGAAGATGTGAAACGCGATATGGAAAGCGAACTCCCCATGGACCGATTGGTGTGTGGGGATGTGGGCTTTGGAAAAACGGAAGTGGCCATTAGGGCAGCCTTTAAAGCTGTGGACAACGGAAAGCAAGTCGCGGTATTGGTTCCCACCACTATTTTGGCCTTCCAACATTTCAAAACTTTTTCCGAACGCCTGTCGGACATGCCCGTAAAGGTAGATTACCTCAATCGTTTTCGAAGTGCCAAACAACGGAAAGAAGCGTTGGAGGGTTTGCAAAAAGGGACGCTGGATATTGTGATTGGAACACATCAATTGGTAAACCCTTCGGTGAAATTCAAGGATTTGGGATTATTGATTATTGACGAAGAGCAAAAATTTGGGGTGGCGGTTAAAGACAAACTCAAAACGCTCAAGGAAAATGTCGATACCCTAACCCTAACGGCAACCCCCATTCCAAGGACGCTTCAGTTCAGCTTGATGGCTGCAAGGGATTTATCGGTTATCAATACCCCACCCCCAAATCGGTATCCGGTAGAGACCCAGGCGGTGCGCTTTTCGGAAGAACTCATTAGGGATGCCATTCGCTACGAAATTTCACGAGGGGGACAGGTATTCTTTGTACACAACCGTATTGAAAATATCAAGGAAGTGGCAGGCATGATCCAACGATTGGTCCCAGACGCCAAAATAGGCATTGGTCATGGCCAGATGGAAGGACGAAAATTGGAGAACCTAATGTTGGCATTTATGAACAACGAATTTGACGTATTGGTTTCCACCACCATCATCGAAAGCGGGCTGGACGTGCCCAATGCCAATACCATGTTCATCAACAATGCCCACAATTTTGGGTTGAGCGACTTACACCAAATGCGGGGCCGAGTAGGAAGAAGCAACAAAAAAGCCTTTTGTTACTTCATTACGCCTCCCCACTCTGCCATGACCGATGATGCCCGTAAAAGGATAACGGCTTTGGAGCAGTTCAGCGATTTGGGCAGTGGCTTCCAGATTGCCATGAAAGACTTGGAAATACGGGGTGCTGGCGATTTGCTAGGGGGTGAACAAAGTGGGTTCATCAACGAAATTGGTTTTGAAACCTACCAAAAAATCCTGGCAGAGGCGATTGATGAGCTCAAGGAAAAAGAATTCAAGGAACTCTATTCGGGAACCGAACATGAAAAAAAGGAGTTTTTGAAGGAAACCGTTATCGATACCGACTTCGAGTTGCTTTTCCCAGACGATTACATCAACAATATTTCCGAACGGCTGAACCTTTATACCCAACTCAATGCTCTGAAAACAGAAGAAGAACTTGCCAAGTTTGAAGCAGAACTCGAAGACCGCTTTGGTCCTTTGCCTGTACCAGCCATCGACTTGTTGAACAGTATTCGCATTAAATGGCTTGCGCTAAAAATGGGCTTGGAACGGGTGGTGTTGAAAAAGAAGCGCTTTGTGGGCTATTTCATCAGCGATCAACAAAGTGGATTTTATCAAAGTCCCGCTTTTGGAAAAGTGCTTCAGTTTGTGCAGCAAAACCATCAAAATGTGAGCATGAAAGAAAAGCAAACCCGCACGGGACTGCGTCTCATCTTGAGCATCGAGCACGTTCCCTCTGTGGAAAAAGTTTTGAAAATACTATCCCCTTTTGCATAAAAAAAGCCGGAAAATCCGGCTTTCGATTTATTTAAGCAGCTTTTTTTGAACGACCCCATCGGCCGACTCAATGATCAGTACATAGCCCCCCGAACTCCAGTTTTCCGTGGAAATGGGTTCATCCAATCGGAGTTGTTTTTTCTCCAAGATCAAATGACCCATGGCATCAAAAACCTTGATACTAAATTCATTGAAGCCTTCTTGCTGGGTTAGGATTTGAAAGGAATCTTTCACTGGATTGGGCACTACCTTGAATCGATCGATTTTTGGAAGCCCATTATCGTTTCCCAGGGTAACTCCTGAGATGATCCTTAGGTTTTTGGTACCAAAATCGGTAATCAATAGCCGCTCATTGGCTTCATCAAAAAGTATCCCGTTGGGGGTATTAAAAGTCGCTACTGAAATATCCCCATCCATGCTCCCTTGCTCACTTCCTGCAAAATGACCATAATCATCCACGGCATTCGGGTTTATCCAATAAATTTTATCATTCCCCATCACGGTGCCCCAAAGTTTTCCTTGTCCGTAGGTGATGAATCCCAAGTTTGGATAGGAACCACCATCGGTCGGTAATTGAGCAATAAATTCCAAATCCCCACTAGGCAACACTTTATAGATTTCCCGGTTGTTATAATTCCCCACGAATAAATTTCCATCGCCATCAAACACAATCCCTACCGGACCACTTAATTCGGCCGCCGAAGAAATTTCGGTGATGGTTCCATCGGTTGCCAAATGCATGATTTTGTTTCCGGTATACAAGGTGAAAATCATGGAATCGTCATCAAATGATTTCACAATCCCAGAGGGATGTCCTGAAATAGGATACGAAGCCAACGGGTTGCCGCCACTATCGTACTTATAAATAGTATTTGCCTGCCCATCACAAACATACAATTCCCCACTGGAGTTAAAAGCAAGTCCATTGGGAGTAACCAAACCCGTTACAAAAGGGGTCCCTTCCCCGGAAGGGGTAAATTTGAAAACGGTATCGCCCACATAATTGGAGCAATAAATATTGCCACTGGCGTCCAAGGCAATGGCATCGTCGGGGGTTCCATCACTAAAGGTGGTAACGGTTTGAGCGGACATAAAAAGTTGTCCAATAAAAAAGGTGCTCAAAAAAAATAAAAGCTTTTTCATTATGCTGAAAGTTTAAAGTTTGGGCAAACCTACTTTCAGAATCGTTAGCAATCGACCGTTTGCATACATTCGGACCTAAACTTATGCGGCCCGATGCTTTTTGATGTAATTACTGGGGGTATCCTGCATGGTATCCTTGAAGGCTTTATTGAAAGTAGATTTGGAATTGAAGCCCACGTCCATGGAGAGTGCTAAAATGGTATGCTTCAAATGCTCTTGGTTTTCCACCTTTTTGACAAATTCCTTCACACGATATTGATTGATAAAATCGTAAAAAGTGGTTTTGTACACTTGGTTCAGCAACCAAGATACATTGTTTGTAGAGGTTTGCAGCATCTCGGCCACGTCGGCCAACGTTAAATCGCTTTGTAGGAATATTTTTTCGTTGGTCATTAAGCTATTCAGTTTTTGTTGTAGGAGCAGTGCCTCGGTTTCGGGGAGACGCTCCTTTTTAAAACTGTTTTTGGGCGGTGCTTCCGTAATCCGGAAAAGCTCGGGTTGCCTTAGACTGAAATACCCAATCACATAAATAAACACTGGGATGGCCACCCAAATACTGTCATAATCGATATAGGGGATCCTATTTTGAAATACCACTGAATCCGTTAGGCTAACAGCCCAAGCCAACAAGCATACCGATACTGATAAAAGAAAAAAGTTAAGATAGGTTACCGGGGTCTGTTGAAAGGAAAAAACCTCCTTTTCGGCCTTTTTAAATACCGAAAGCAATTGAAAGGATTTAAACACATACAATGTATTTAAGGCGATCATTAAAACTGAAATAATCCTAAAATACAACAAAAGATTCCCATTCAAAAAGAATTGATAATACGCCTCCGGGGTGTACTTAATGATGTAAAACAAAGCAAACACGACCAACCCGAAAAATGGGACAAAATGAATTTTGGAAAGCCAAAACCGATGGTTTTCCCGAAACAACAAACGCTTGATGTACATATACGTAAACGGACCAAAGAGAAAAACAATGGCATCTACCAAAATACTCCATTGAAAGACCCATTCGGTTAAAAACCTAAAATATACAAACCTCCCAACAAGCATCACCGTAGCCAAAGCAATGAGGTAGGAGAGGATACGATTGGCGTTTTGATTGTTGTGCGAAATGCGCTGCAAGGTCAACGAGAGAAAAATCCCTTGGCAAATGCCAATAAAGATAATTACATCAATCCATTGCAGGGTAATATTCATGGCAAAGGAAATTTTGATGCAAAGATACCTTTTCGGAACAAAAAGGGGTAGTTCTGGGTACGTTCGTACCTAAAAATGATAAAACGCATTTTCAAAATGTTCGATGCGTTCTTCCTTGTTGTTTTTTAAAACGGCAATGATATCGAAGCGCACTTCAACGTCTAGACTGTTGGATAGGACGTACTCATTGGCAGCCCTAACGAGAAGTTTTACTTTACTTTTGGAGACAAATTCCTGTGGGTTTCCAAATACAGCGCTATTACGTGTCTTCACTTCAACCACCACGATAAAACCTGGTTCCCGCTTTGCGATGATATCAATTTCAGCCTTGAGGTAAGTATAATTCCGTTCCAAAATGGTGTACCCCTCCTTCACCAAATAGGCCACGGCCATTTCTTCTCCAATTTTGCCAAGTTCGTTGTGGTAAGCCATTAGTACAATGAATTGATTTGAGACACTACCAGTGTGTGCACTTTCCCGAATTGCAATGCACAATTGTCGCGCTGATGCCCCGCAGGAAATCCAAAACACACGGGATAGTCAAATTCCTCGACCGCGTCGAAAATGATTTCTTCTGCAGATTTCCCGAAGGGAACGGCATTGTCGTTCATTTGGGTCATCCCCCCTACAACAAGCCCCGCCAGTCCATGCAGCATCCCGTTGCGTTTCAGGTTTTGCATCATCCGATCGATGTGGTACAGGTATTCATCCACATCCTCCAAGAACAAAATTTTACCTTTAGTATCCAACGCACTGGGGCTGCCGCAAAGCGAATACAGGATTGAAAGATTTCCCCCAACCAGAATTCCTTGCGTTTCGCCAAAACGGCTCGAGGAATTTTGATTTTCGTAAGTAATTGCAAAGGATTCCCCAAACAAGCTTCTACGTAAAGTCTCCTGCGTTTCTGGTGTTTTATTCTCAATGGCTTGAGGCATTTGGGCGTGTAAGGTAACCACCCCCAATTGGTGCAAATGACTGTGCAAAACCGTCACATCACTGTACCCCACAATCCACTTTGGATGCTTCCTAAATTTGGTAAAATCCAACTGGTCAATAATGCGTACCGTGCCATATCCGCCCCGAGCACACCAAATGGCTTTAACATTTGGATTATCGAGCGCCTCTTGAAAATCCCTGGTTCGCAGGGCATCATGGCCAGCAAATTGATGGTCATCAGCACCAATGCTGGAACCCAACACATAGCTCAAACCCCATTGCTTCAAAAGCACTAGGGCAGGTTCAATTTCTGCTGACGTAATTTTTCGGGCCGTGGACACAATGGCCACAAGATCGCCCTTTTGCAGGTTGGGAGGCTGTTTCATGAATGTTACCTACTATGAAGTGCTTCTAAAATTAAACCTTTTTCCCTAATTGGTGGTCATAAGAATACATGTCATTAATTTTCAATACATTTAAGACCATACCAAATCACCTTTCATGATAAACCCTACCCTTACCTCATGCAATACCTCGGGCTTGGAACCCTACGTTCCTGATGGATCCAACCCTTGGGATGAAAGCAAGGCCAAGCATGTTTTTAGGCGTCTGGCTTATGGGGCCTCCCAAAACCGATTGAACCTCGCTTTGGTACTTCCACCTGGACAACTGATTGATAATTTGGTGGATGCCGCTTACAATATGCCCCCCACCAGTCCTCCACCGTGGGGTTACTTTTCCATTAGTGATTTTACCGATTTTGAAACCGAAAACCCCGAATACATCTTCGATTTCCGCATCCAAACGGGTAATGAGTGGGTTCATCAAGACATGAAAGGGCGCATGACCTTCTTTTGGCTCAATCACTTCGTCACCGAATTGGAAGTTTATAACTATGCTCCTTATTTGTTTCAGTATTTCTTGGTCGCTGAAACCCATGCCTTGGGAAATTTCAAGGATTTTGTGCGAGCAATTGGGCTCACGCCGGCCATGTTGTTGTACCTCAACGGATTTGAAAATACCCATACCGAACCCAACGAAAATTATGCCCGTGAACTTTTTGAATTGTTTACTCTAGGCGAAGGCAATGGCTATACTCAGGAAGACATTGTGGAAACCTCTAAAGCCCTCACGGGATACAACCACTGGGACGAGCCCGGGGCGGCTATTTATTTTGATATTAGCACGTTTGTGGATGAAAACAAAACCATTTTCGGGCAAACTGGGAATTGGGATTATGACGATGTCATCGACCTGCTTTTCCAAGAAAAAGCCGATTTGATTGCTCTTTATATCTGTAGGAAACTTTATCGATTCTTCGTAAGTCCCGATGTTGATGCCACCATTGAATCCAACGTCATTGCGCCTTTGGCACAAACCTTCATCAATAACAGTTTTGAATTGGTCCCGGTCTTGAAACAACTTTTCAAAAGTGAACATTTTTTTGATGATCGTGCTTTGGGGGTTACCATCAAAAGTCCCTTCGATCTTATTTTTCAGTACATCAATGAAACAGAATTCCTCTACAACGATTTGTTGATGGAAGCTTTTCTCTATTACGCAGGAACCTTGGGACAAATTATTTTCGACCCCCCAGACGTTTCCGGATGGCAACGCGATCAGGATTGGATCAGTACTTCCACCCTTACAGGCCGTTGGGAACTTTTTAAGGCGTATCTTTCGGTGCTTTTGGATAACGGACAAACCGAAGCTTTTCGGGAATTAGCCAAAAACCTCTCCAACGATAGCATCGATCCCGCATACATCACCCAGGTGATTGTGGATTTCCTGAATGCCAAACCACTTTTTACTACAAGTGACTACGACATTGCCACCGACATCTTTAAGTGGGAAATCCCTCAGAATTATTATGACGAGGGCCTCTGGAACCTGGACTGGGAAGAAGCGCCTTTTCAGGTCTACTTATTATTAGTACATATCGCAACCATGCCCGAATTTCAATTAAAATGATGCCCCATGTGTAAAACCAATCCCTTTCAGCAAAAAAATCAAACACACCAAGAAGACCCCAAAAAGGTGCACGATCAGGAACATGCGCAATGGAATCGAAGATCATTCATTCAAGCACTGGGCCTGGTAGGTGGGGGAAGCATGTTGTTGGGCAAGCAAGCCATTTCGGCCACCAAGGCTACACCGCTTACCGTTGCGCTATCCGAAAGTGAAAACGACCATATCCTGGTTATTATTCGCCTGGAAGGCGGAAACGATGGCTTAAATACCATTGTTCCTGTCTATGATTTTGATACTTATGTAAACTTAAGGCCTACCATTCATCACGAACAAAACAACCTTTTGAATCTCAATCCCGATTTCGGGATCCCCAATTACATGAATGCCCTCGAATCGGTTTGGGGCAATGGAGCCATGAAAGTGGTGCATGGGGTAGGATACCCGGAACAAAACCTTTCGCACTTTCGCTCCACCGATATTTGGGCCACCGCTGCAGATACCTACGTAGAGCCCACAGGTTGGTGGGGACGGTATTTCGAAGACTTGTACCCCGATTATCTCATCAACCCACCCGAGGTACCTCCCGCCGTACAAGTGGGCAATATTGGGAACCTTATTTTTGATGGCAATAATGCCAACTACGCCTTCACCGTAGCCAACATCGATCAGTTGGAAACCGTTGCCCAAAGTGGCACCTTTCACGATGTGGTGAACCTCCCGGATTGTGTTTACGGTGATAAATTGCTTTTTTTGAGAGCCACCGCTAACACTACCTTTCAATATTCCGAAACCATCCACAATGCCTACATGGCCGCATCCAATAATGCCAACTATGGAGATGGTGATTTGGCCTCACAATTGGCCGCTGCCGCTCGGCTTATCAAAGGTGGATTGGGGACCAAAGTGTACATGGTTTCCTTGGGCAGTTTTGATACCCATGCCGATCAGGTAGACCGTCAACAACTGCTACTACAAGATTTATCGGATTCCGTGAAGGCCTTTTATGAAGATCTGGCCGATGCGGGCATGGACGATAAGGTCCTTTCTATGACCATTTCCGAATTTGGCAGAAGACCCTATGAAAATGGTTCCAATGGAACCGATCACGGAGCAGCCTCCCCGTTGATGCTCTTTGGGCCAGCACTGAATGGCAATGGTTTTATAGGCCAGCATCCCGACTTACTGAATTGGGACGATCACGACAACTTGATTCCTACCAACGATTTCCGGGATGTATATTCCACCATCCTTACCAGTTGGTTTTGCTTGGAGCCCCAAGTGGTGGATTCCATCTTACTGAACCAAAACTACAACCAATTGGATCTCGGACTGGAATGCCAAGCTTTGGGAATCAACGATTTCGGAACCCTCCAACAGTTCAGGCATGCCCCGGTATATCGCCAAGATGGCGTCTACATCGAAATGCAGTTCGAAACCACCGCACACGGGGTCATCAAATTGTATGACCTTACGGGCCGGGAAGTTGCCACATTGGCCAATAAGCTGTTCTTCCCTGGCAAATACACCATCAATGTGAGAGAAGCCGCTGGCGTTCGTTTGAGTTACGGTCAGTACCTTTATCGCATCAGTTTTGCCGATCGCCATTACAGCAAGTCATTTATCGTTCGTTAGGGAACATTTCTTCCTAATATAAAGCGATAAATCCGTACTTTTGCAGCCTATCATTCAACATGAATCAGGCACCAAAACGTTATACCATTACCGCTGCACTGCCCTATACCAACGGCCCTGTGCACATTGGGCATTTGGCGGGGGTGTATGTCCCTGCCGACATTTACGCGCGTTACCAACGGTTGCAAAACAGGGATGTCGCCTTTGTGTGCGGTAGTGATGAGCACGGTGTGCCCATTACCTTAAAAGCTAAAAAGGAAGGCATTACCCCCCAAGAGGTGGTGGACAAGTACCACGCCATCATCAAAAAATCGTTCGAGGATTTTGGGATCTCCTTTGACAATTATTCGCGAACCTCAGCTAAAATTCATCATGAAACGGCTTCAGACTTTTTCAAAAAGCTTTATGATGAGGGTAAATTTATTGAAGAAGTTACACAACAACTTTACGATGAGGAAGCCCATCAGTTTTTGGCGGACCGTTTTGTAATCGGTACTTGCCCAAAATGTGGAAACGAAGAAAGTTATGGCGACCAATGCGAACGCTGCGGAACGTCTCACAACGCGACCGATCTCATCAATCCAAAAAGTGCCATAACGGGGAGCAAACCGATTTTGAAAGAAACCAAGCATTGGTTCTTACCCTTGGATCAATACGAATCCTGGCTGAAAAGCTGGATCCTCGATGGGCACAAAGACGATTGGAAATCGAATGTCTACGGCCAGTGTAAATCCTGGATCGATGACGGATTGCGTCCCCGTGCCGTAACCCGTGATCTCGATTGGGGCATCCCGGTCCCAGTGAAAGGTGCTGAAGGAAAGGTATTGTACGTTTGGTTTGACGCCCCCATAGGCTATATTTCCGCTACCAAGGAATGGGCCCAAAGGGTGGGCAAGGATTGGGAACCTTACTGGAAAGATAAAAACACCAAGTTGCTGCATTTTATTGGTAAGGACAATATCGTGTTCCATTGCATCATTTTCCCAAGCATGTTGAAAGCGGAAGGCAGTTACATCCTCCCCGACAATGTCCCTGCCAATGAGTTTTTGAACCTGGAGGGCAATAAAATTTCCACCAGTAAAAACTGGGCCGTTTGGTTGCACGAGTATTTGGAGGAATTCCCTAAGCAGCAGGATGTATTGCGGTATGTATTGACAGCCAATGCCCCCGAAACCAAGGACAACGATTTTACATGGTCCGATTTCCAAGCGCGCAACAACAATGAGTTGGTGGCTATTTTTGGAAATTTTATCAATCGGGTGGCTGTCCTTTCGCAAAAATACTACGATGGGCAGGTACCACAACCTGGACCCTTTTCTGAAATCGATCTAAAAATTTTGGAGGAGCTCAAAACGTTTCCAAACAACATCGCCCATTCCATCGAAAAATATCGGTTCCGTGAAGCCCAGGCCGAATTGATGAACGTCGCACGATTGGGTAATAAATACTTGGCCGATGAAGAGCCTTGGAAGACCATCAAAACTGATACCGAACGTACCCAAACGGTCATGTATATTGCCGCGCAAATAGCTGCAGCTTTGGCTATTTTATCGGAACCCTTTTTGCCACATACTTCAAAAAAGCTGAAGGAACTGTTGCAATTCGATATGTTAAAAACGGTGCCCTCTTGGAATTCCATTCAGAAGAATTTTGAATTATTACCTCCCCAGCATCATATCGGGCAGGGCGAATTGCTTTTCGGTAAAATAGAGGACGCCCAAATCCAACAGCAACTGGACAAGCTGGAAGCCAGTAAAAAACAAAACGAAGCCATGAATACTCCCATTGCTCACCAAAAGGAAACCATTACGTACGAAGATTTTAGCAAACTCGATTTACGGGTGGGCACCATTGTGGCAGCCGAGAAAATGCCGAAAGCCAATAAGCTGTTGGTATTGAAAGTCGATACCGGGTTGGATGTGCGTACCATTGTTTCGGGGATTGCCGAAAGTTTTTCCCCGGAGGATATCATTGGTAAAAAAGTAACGGTATTGATCAACTTAGCGCCAAGAGCCCTGCGAGGTGTGGAAAGTGAAGGCATGATCCTGATGACCGAAAATGCCGAAGGGAAGTTGGTTTTTGTGAATCCGGATGCTTCGGGTGCAGAAAATGGGGCGGTAATTAGCTAGTTAAACCTGCTTCGTCGTAATAATCTTCACCGGGCAGGCCCTTTGGGCTTCCAAGCAAGGTTCGTAAATACTGTCGTCTGGGGATTTCAACGTAAAAAACCCTTTCTTTTCACTGGAATGCAATAACACGCTTTTGCCATCTTTTTTGGACATTTGAAACTGTGCAGGGGCCAATTCCACACAATAATTGCAGCCAATGCATTTGTTGCGTTGCAAGGTAACAACAACCATGTCTAAGCTTTGGAGGTTTCGACCGCGTATTCGGTTTTCACAATTTTGTAGAGCTTGTCCGACTGTCGGATGCGGAAGTCCAACGGAATGGTAATGGAATCGCCCTTCGTGGCCGCATCGAGTTGTTGGTCGTTCACCATCATTTCGGTAAGTTCAAATTCCTGAACTCCAGTAGAAGGTCCCGTAATCAATACGGTATCCCCAATTTTCA
This sequence comes from Flavobacteriaceae bacterium UBA6268, assembly GCA_002440705.1. Classification (GTDB taxonomy): domain Bacteria; phylum Bacteroidota; class Bacteroidia; order Flavobacteriales; family Flavobacteriaceae; genus DJVA01. The sequence goes on from DJVA01000024.1 coordinate 22,913, forward strand.
AATCGTAAGCCTCAATTTTGAATTCCCCGATGCTGGTTTTTGGGAAGTAGTGCATCCCCTTTCCAACGTAGACTTTCTTTTGGGTGGCCTTAGAGCCATTGGCTTCGCTCCATTCGCCAAGTTTCTGTCCCAAATAGTACCCGCTCCAAAAACCACGATTATAGACTTTCTCCAATTCCTCCATCCAGGTTTGTACCTTTTCCTTGGAGAAGGTTCCTTCGTAATGGGCATCAATGGCTTCGCGGTAGGTTTTGATGACCTTCGCCACGTATTCGGGAGCACGGCCACGGCCTTCAATTTTCAAAACTTTCACGCCCGTATCGATTACCTGGTCCAAGAAATCCAACGTACACAGGTCTTTGGGCGACATCATGTACTGGTTGTCCAATTCGATCTCGAAACCGCTCTCTTGGTCGATGACCGTATATTTTTTTCGGCAATTTTGCTTACAAGCCCCACGATTGGCCGAAGAATTGTGCGAATGCAGGCTCAAGTAGCACTTTCCAGAAACTGCCATGCACAGGGCACCATGCCCAAAAATCTCGATTTCCACCAAATGACCGGAAGGCCCTTTAATTTGTTCTTTTTCAATCTGATCGACGATTTTCTTCACTTGGCGCAAACTTAATTCGCGGCTCATGACCATGGTATCCGCAAAAAGGGCATAGAATTTTACCGTTTCAATATTGGTAATGTTGATCTGCGTAGAAATATGCACCTCCATTTGGATTTGCCGTGCATAGGCAATTACCGCTTGATCCATGGCAATTACGGCCGTAATTCCTGCATCCTTGGCCGCATCCAGCAAGGTTTTGATGATAGACAGGTCGTGGTCATAGATGATGGTATTTAAAGTAAGGTACGTGCGTACGTTGTTGGGGGTACAACGCTTCACAATTTCGGGAAGGTCTTCCAATGTAAAATTGATACTGGCACGTGCGCGCATATTCAATTGTTCCACACCAAAATAGACCGAATCCGCTCCATTATCGATAGCCGCCTGCAAGGACTCGAAGTTCCCCGCTGGAGCCATCAATTCTATTTTACCACTGGTAGTCATACACTTAACCTCAAAAATTTATGGGATGCAAAGGTAACAATCCAAATGGGATTTGGAGGAGTTTCCTGCTTGATGTCTTTAAGATTCCGAAAAAATTAACAAAAAAAGGCAGGACTGATATCGTCCTGCCTGGTCTTAGGCTTATTTGCTTGTGGCAAAAATTTCCTTCAATTGCTTTACCATACCGCCATTTCCATTCAGGGTGATTTCCCCAATTTTCTCAGCGATTTTTTCCACATATTCCATTTCTTTCAATTTGTAAAGCATTTCATTTTCTTCCATCAACTTAGCAGTGTTCAACAAGCTTCTGGTAGAAGCTGTTTCCTCCCTACGTGTGATGACATTGGCCTGGGCTTTTTTCTGAGCCATCAATACCTGGTTCATGATGTCTTTCATTTCCCCGGTTAGGATCACATCCCTAATGCCACAGTTCAACACTTGGACACCCAATTGGGCAGCGGCTGCCTTTGTGTCCTCAAAAACAGACTTCGCAATTTGCTCCTTGTTCTCCAAGAGCTCATCCAAAGTGTAACGTCCCACATAGGCCCTTAGGGCCAGTTGCATGGTGGTGTACAATTGCTTTTCAAAGTCTTTGTTTTCCAACAAGGCTTTTTCAATATCGATCACTTTGTACTGAGCGTAAAAGTTGATACGCACGTTGGCTTTGTCGTTGGTCAATAATTCCTGTCCCGCGACCTCCAACTGCAACTGACGCATGTCTGCTTTGCCAATTTTGATGGTAGTGTCGTTCCTCCAGAATCGGTAAGTGCCAGCTTCCAGTGTTTTTACAAACACATCGTCTACCAGCAAGACCGCCTTTTCATAGGCCTCCACTTCAAACGTCCTTACATAGGTGCTCAATTCTGTTTTGGCAAACAAGGCTTTGTCGATCTTCTCGGTGATGTAGATTTTGTTCAAATCCACTTTGGTAAAGGTATACTCGATGAGCCCTTTCCAAAACACATGCCTGCCCGCAGTCAAGACTTGGGAAAAGTTTTTGTTCTTAAAAACCAACACCAATTCATTGTCCATAACCTCTACCACATGCCACAGGGCCGTCAATTGTTCGTCGGCCTGCAAAATTTCAAAGGCTACGGGTGCACTGTTGAAAGTTTGTGTTAGGTTGTAATAAAGTACATTTTCACTCCAAGACAACCAGTAAACACCTTTGGTCAGTACGCGTTGGTAGTTTCCTTTTTTGAAAACCAACCCCACAAAACCTGCATTGATTCGTACTTTTTTCATGGTTTCAAATTTTAATAGTTAAACATATTGATTCATCCGTACCCGTAACGGAGGCATGGTTCTTAAATCCAATTTTGAAAAATGGCCCAGAGGCATCATCCTTTACCTGCGGAAACATTGTGAAACGATTGTGCTGCAACCTGGTTTTCTAAAGGAAAGAGAGCAGGAAACTCTTCATCATTTTGAATGTTTGCCATTCCTTTCGCCATAGAAAAGCTGATTGTTTTCAACCCTTTTGACAGCGTTTCAGGGCAAGATTAGGATTTGTTCCCTTCCGAAGAAGCCTACCGATACCCCTGCAACCATTTTTGTCCCTGATTTTGCAGCGTGACCTACTGCAGTCCATTTTTAAAAGTCGACTTTCTTTTCGATCAATAGATTTTGAGTCTATCATCCTGCATTAAAAGTGCAGTGCTCTATCCACTTGAGCTACAAAGGCCATGAGCCTTTGGCCGGAGTCGAACCGGCAACACCTACCTCTCGTTTGCCAGAACCCAAATCTGGTGCAATAACCACTCTGCCATCCTGATACCGTCAGGAGTGGGATTCGAACCCACGTCCTACAAGGTGGTGGTCCTTACTTTGGTGAAAGACCGAAACCTCCAAGCCAAGCTGTACATGCACCCACAATACCAATGGCAGTGATGCATACAATGGTGCCATACCGAAACACCGAACTGGACTTGCTTAGTGTGGAACCGACAGGCATCGAACCTGTATCTTCAGATTTTCAGTCTGACGCATAGACCCTCTTTGCTACAGTTCCATGGGTAAACCCGGCAGGATTTGAACCTGCACCCTGAGAGTCAAAGTCCCAGATGCTACCCTTACACCACAGGTTTGTTGAGGCACTGGGGTTCGAACCCAGGACTCCCGTGTTAAAAGCACGGTGCGCTAACCAACTACGCCATACCTCATTGTGCAGTACCGATGGGACTCGAACCCATACCCTCCCCATGGACAGTGGGGCGCTCTAGCCTTTGAACTACGGCACTTTGTGGGAACCTTCGGATTCGAACCTAATGTGCCGTGAGGCAACAGTTTTACAGACTGCCCTAGCACTCCTACGCTAGCGGATTCCCGTAAAACTGCCCCAATGTTACTTGGAGCAGTTTTTGGTTTTCTCCTTTCTTTTATTGGTTTTAGACTTCTTTTTTTTCTTCTTGGGCAGTTTTGCTTTCACCCTACTGATCTCGTTTTCCACAAAATCGATGAAACCACTGTTCCTACCCAATTCCTTGGCCTCTTTAAAGGACTTCAAAGCCGTTTTGTAGGCTTTTTGTACTTCATGCAACTGACCCTGCAACAAGTGGAGTACGCCTTTATCGGTAGCCTTAATCTTGAAGGCATATTCCAACAATCGTTGAGCTTCCAAGTAATCTTCATTCTGAATCAGTACAAAGATGTATTCAGAATACAGTTTGGGCATCTCCATATTCTGGACCATGGCTTCTTCAAAATACTGCTTGGCCGTTTCGTAATCCCTTAACTGATAAGCAAACACTTTTGCTTTCAACAACAGTGCTTCGGCATCCTTAGGATTGTAGGACAAGGCATAATTCAAAGACTCGATGGTTTCCTCGAGATTGTATGGATAGGCATCCAAGGCTTTGAACAAATAGATGTTATATGCGTTTGTTTCCATTTTCGGTTATTGTTTAATGATTCACTACAGCCAAGGCTGTTTTTTAAACCGAAACGGAGTTGGGATCCTAATTTACTCAGGCATAAAAAAATCCGAAACGGTTGGGTTGCTTCGGATTTACCATAGAAGTTTCTTAATTCCTAATGTACATACCGAAGCCAATACATGACGCTCAAATAGGGCGCACTTTCTTTTATAAATTCAATTCTTCGCTGCATGGCTTTAATGCTATTATGGTTAAAAATGGCACAATCAAATTCATTTCAATTGCGGTGCAAAGATGAAATGCATTTTTTAATTCTCCAAACAATTTTACAATTTATTTAACTGATTTTCAGTTAGTTATGTTTTATTTTAGGCATGAAATACCCTGCCCGCTTTTTGCAGGTTTTTGGAATTTTTAGCAACTTTTTGAAACTGTGCTGGTTACGTTCCAATCGATGTTTTTCTATGTATCGTTTAAAATTTCAAAATTTTTCAAAAAAAAGCGCCCAATTTCTTGGACGCCTGCATGTATCGTAAAAAAAGGTGTTCTTACCTTAAAATTTTGCACAAAACGTCCCGATGCAGTTTCCAGATTTCTCCTGAAAATCGCATTTTATAGAGGCTCACTTGGCCTATTGGGTTGCTATGTGCCAAAAAAGTATTCATGACGGCACAAAAATAGTCCAAACTTTTTCTTTTGCAAGGGATTGACGTAAATTTAGAATCAATCCATGATAAAGGTCATAGTGCAAGCTACCTAGGTAATGGAACTTTGCAACCTAATCGAAACACCATGAAAACCCCATTAGAAATTGTATCCATAGAACAGGCGGTTGGCATTGTAAAATCCGGCGACAGGGTATTCTTCCAAGGTGCGGCGATGACGCCCAATTACCTTATAGACCACTTATGTGAACGGTACAACGAGCTTGAAAATGTAGAAATTGTTCAAATACATACCGATGGCGATGCCAAATACATTCAGGCCCCTTACAACAAGGCCTTTAAGTTGTACAGTTTTTTTGTAGGTGCCAATGTGCGGCAGGGTGTCAATTCCAATTACGGAGATTACATTCCAATTTTTTTGAGTGAAATCCATTGGCTCTTCCGCAGAGATATTTTGCCCTTGGACGTAGCCTTCATCCAAGTCTCTCCTCCGGACAAGCATGGGTATTGTTCTTTAGGAGTTTCGGTGGACATTACGCTGCCAGCCATTCAAAAGGCCAAAAAAGTAGTGGCCTTAATCAATCCCAAGGTTCCAAGAACGCATGGGGATGGTATCATTCATTCCAGTCACATCGATTATGCGGTAAACCACATCCAGCCTATTCATGCTTCCGTTGCAGGGGAACCTTCTGATATCGAACATCAAATTGGGAAACACGTGGCTGGGCTTATTGAAGATGGAGCGACCTTACAGATGGGTATCGGAAACATTCCCAATGCGGTACTACACAATTTGGGGAATCACAAACGTTTGGGCATCCATACCGAGATGTTCTCTGATGGCCTGCTTCCCCTTGTGGAAAAAGGCATCATTACAGGAGAAGAAAAAGAAATCAAAACCGGCAAGATCGTAACTACTTTTGCGGTGGGTTCGCAGAAGCTCTATGACTTTGTAGATGATAATCCCTTGGTCCATTTTAAAGAAGCTGGATATACCAACGACACTTCCATCATCAAAAGAAACCCAAAAGTCACTGCCATTAACAGTGCCATTGAAATTGACATTACGGGACAGGTCTGTGCCGATACCATTGGAGATTATCAATATTCGGGGGTCGGAGGCCAAATGGATTTCATCAGGGGTGCTTCGCTTTCTCATGGGGGAAAGCCTATCATTGCCATACCCTCAACGACCAAGAAAGGGCAATCCAAAATCGTATCCCATTTAAAATACGGTGCGGGAGTCACAACTACACGTGCCCATGTTCATTACGTAGCCACAGAGTACGGAGTGGTCAATTTATTTGGGAAGAGCTTGAAGCAACGTGCCAAAGAGCTGATTTCCATAGCCCACCCAGATCATCAAGAACAATTGGAAAAGGAAATGTTTGAACGCTTGTACCGTTCCTGATGCTTTGAAGTAAAAAAGTCGG
>DJVA01000031.1 GCA_002440705.1 Flavobacteriaceae bacterium UBA6268
CCAAAGGCAAACAGCGCTATGTAAAAAATCCTATTCATTGTTCTCCTTTAGGATGACCGTTTCCTGGCTGCTGCCGTCATTGTAAATCTTCTGCACGTTGTACAGCCCGGGGGCCAGGTCGGGGATAAAATGGGGGCTGTTGATGGCCGTGGAATCTTGGGGGGTAATGGTAACATTGGTGTTGAACACCCCATCGTTGAACTGTATCAAACTCCCTTCAGAGGCGGTGCGGTTCCAATTATCGTAACAGCGCCTTTTCCCGTACTCGGCCAGTTGCCCAATGTAAATGGACGAATGGTTAGGGTGCATGATGGAGTTGTAATCGGTTTCCTCTTTGGTGTGGGCGGCCAGGATGGTAAAACTGGACTGAAAATTGTTCTCCTCAAATTCGCAGGGACCATTGACGCAATCGTAATTGTCCTGATTGGCACAGTTACAGGACTGGAACACATAATCGAACCCCGGTTGAAACCTCGGCAAGGTATGGGGGTCTGGATCGGGCCCTGCCATGTAATACTCCCCCTTATAGGGTTCGTACAAAGAGGCAATTGGCGTTTCAACGGCAGCAAATATACCGGAAGGGTCCCAATCGATGCTTTCCTGCATCCGTATTGCCTGCCCTACAGTAAAATTGTCCATACAGCCATCTTCAACAACAGTATAAGCCATATAATTTCGCACGTCCGCATCAAGGATAAAATAGGGTGTTCCTTGGCAATCCACACCATTGCCCACATAACTACAATTAAATATGTCATCATAATCAATTGTAAACTTAGGTGCGGCGGCAGTGTCCAAAACTACGTCCCCGTTGGTCAGGGCATTGAAACAAGGCATTTCAGGGTATTCGGGATCGCATACCAAAGTTTGGTCCCTCGTAACGTGTTCGCAGTGGTAATTGGAATAATCAAAACCATTAAAGGTATGTAACAAACTGAACACATGCCCTACCTCATGAGTGAGGACAGCAGTTGTTAAATATTCCGCCACCAAATAACATTCAGGTTTAAATTGGAATGCGGCACCCAACCAGGAGGGCGAACTATTAACTACATAGATATTTAAGGCATCGGCTTTCCATTTCCCAATATTTTTGGCATAGCTCAAGAACTTTGCCATTTCGCAATTATGAAGATCCGAATATCCCTTGGGATCTATCTCCGCTAAAGTAGTGCATTGTCGAGTATCGGGGTTTTGGTAATAATGTGGTTGATCCGGTTCGCTGTCAAATTCATCAAAACCCCGATACTTAAAGAAAATGTTATACGGATTGAAAGCAATGTTCAGGTTGGCCACAGCAGTCAATACGGTATGTTCGATAAGGGGCACATCAAACCCGCCATTGGGATCGTTGACTTGCCAAAAGTAAATGTTGAATACCACAGGGTCAAAATTTTCCAGGTCCGCAGGGTCAATTGAACCGTTATAAGTTCCCTGTGGCACCGTATAGACAACCGCTTCAGGAAGCTGTTGAAGAAAATCGTACCCGCAAATAGTATCCTCTTGGGCAAAAATTTTGTTGCGATCGGTTAAAAAGAGACAAAAAAGAGCAAGGAAGAATACATACGTTCCCCTCCCCCAAGAAGGTGTTGTTTTCATACCATAAAAATTTAAAATTTAATTACTTGAAGATACGAAAATAAACGGAATCTTGGGTGAATTCAAAATTTATTACTTCCATAAAAATAAAACCCCGGCACCAACAACAACAGCAAAATAGGATGGATCAAAAACCGACGCACGTAGAACAAGGGCTGCATCCCTCCCGCTTCCGAAGTTTGCAGCAACACTACAAAGGCCAGGAGCAATAGTACAAAGGCCAACCCATAGAGCAGCAGGGAAAACCGCACCACGTCCCTTTTTTGGAACCACAGCCAAAGGATGACCAACGAAATGCTGCTGTTCAACCAAAACCGTAGGGAAACGCTCCACAATAAGCCCCAAAAGTCCAACTCCAGTAAAGGCTGGGTCGCGTAGGCACTCTTAAAAAAGAGGATCAAGGGGTCGTAAAACAACACAGGGGCATAAGCCCGTACCAGCACCAACACGCCCACCAAAAGCAAAATCCCTATCACCCTTACTCCTTTAGCCATTGCTTTTTGATTTTGGGATGGAACGCACCCATACCACCCACAGCAAAAATACAAACCCATAAATAATGCCCGGAAACACTACCGTATGCAACACTTCCTGATACTCGGGATACTCGTAAAGGGCAACGGCCAGGACGGCAATGCGCAGCAAATTGATGGCGTAGATCAATACCGCCCCGGCCAGTACAAACACCAAGGTTTTTTGCCATTTCTGAAAAAATGCCACCACAAATGCCACAAATAAAATAATGACGCTCAAGGAATTGCACCCTTCCACAATACTTCCTACAATGGTGCCTTCTACCCCCAATTGCATGCTGGGAGGATGGTCGTGAGCCACCACCTGCGATGCATACCCCCATTCATTCAACAAGGTTTCACTTTGGGTGGCCACCTTTTGGGTCACAAAATCGGGGTGCGGTGTTGGTCCTTTTGAGAATTGCAGGTACCCCCCATACAAAAAGCCCAAAACAAGGTAGGTACCCAAAAAGAGCAGTAGGAAACGGAGCACCGAACGGTATTTCCGGAAAAGTTCCTTCATCCCCACAAATGTAGTCAAATTGCATGGCTCTATCTTGGCTTTTTGAAATACCTTTGCAAAAAAGTGCTTCATGAATTTTGCTTCCTTACAACCGCGCATCCAAACCATCCTTTCTGGGGAAAATACCCCCGTCGAAACCAAGCTTACACAAATTTGTGAGTGGTTGCAGGAACAGGTCCCCCATTACGATTGGGTGGGGTTTTACTTCGCCAACGAGGCCGAGCGCACCCTACACCTCAAGGCTTTTGCGGGCGAGCCTACCGACCACACCGTCATCCCTTTTGGGAAAGGCATCTGTGGGCAGGTAGCCGAAAGCAACGCCAATTTTGTGGTACCCAACGTCAAGGCCCAGGACAACTACATCGCCTGCAGCATCCACGTAAAATCGGAAATTGTCATCCCCCTTTTCAAGGATGGAAAAAACATTGGGCAAATAGACATCGACTCCCACACCATCAATCCCTTCAGCAAGGCCGACGAACACTTTTTGGAGTGGGTCAACGAAGCCGTCGCGGAAGTACTTTAGCGCTCAATAGGCCCTAGGTCAATTTTCAAGGCATGCTTAGCTAGTTTTACTCCCATACAACTGCGGGTTTAAAGCATAGCAAAAGGGAGTCAAAGGGGAGGTTATAGCGTGGTTATAGCATGGTTATACCCTGCCTATAGCATTCTTATAGCATGGAAAGTAGTGAGAAAATAGCTTCGAAAACCAAGGGTTTTCTACATTCCGGTGCGGATGGCCTCCACAGGATCCAGCCTGGAAGCCTTCAGCGCGGGGAGAATGCCGGAGATAAGCCCAATAGCAGCTGCAATAACCGTGCCTATTAGTATGTTGAAGGGAGAAAGAACAAATTCAAAATCGCCAGTAAACGCAGAAACAATCAACGAAGCCAGGTAGACTAAAATCAATCCTACCGCACCCCCAATCACAGCCAAAATCATAGCTTCAAACAAAAATTGGGAGAGGATAAACTTGCGCTTGGCCCCAAGGGATTTCTGAATACCAATCAAACTGGTACGCTCCTTCACGCTCACAAACATAATGTTGGCAATTCCAAAACCACCCACCAGCAGGGAAAACAGGCTAATGATACCCCCAATCCAGTTCATGGTCCCCGTGATGCTGTTGATGGCATCGGTAAACCCTTGCAGCTGGTTTACAAAGAAATTATCAATTTCATCGGTTTTCAAGCCGCGTTTCAAGCGCATTTTTTGCTTCAACATGGCGATAAATTCCGCATTGTCCACTCCTTTTTTTGGCTTGATGATGATGAACGGAAAAAGATTCTTGTTATTGGTCCCAAACAATCTTCGGATAACATTCACGGGCAGAAACACGGCCTCGTCCTTGGAGTCGCCCAAGGCGAAGCCTTCTTTTTTCAGCACGCCAATTACCGTATACTTTTGTCCATACAGCCGCACCTTCTTCCCAAGGGCCTGTTCGGGCGAATTGAACAGGGAATTGCAGATTTCGTAACCAAGTACAACTACCTGCGCCCCGCTGTTGGACTCGAGCTCGTTGTAGAATCGGCCTTCCAGTATTTTTAAATCCTCAATGTTATAATAATCGTCCGATACGGCTCCAATATTCACATTTTCCACGCTCTTGTCCTCATACTTCATGGTTTCCTGGGGCACATTAAGCGTATAGGAAATGGCTTCTACGCCGGGAAGGGATTTCTTTAGGTATTGGTATTCATCATAACTCGCTGTAGGGAACTGTTCCCATTTCCAGCGGGGGACGTCGGTGGGCCCAAAGGAAAAATGCCCCAAGTAGATGGTGCTGTTGTCCAGTCCGCTGATGGTATCCTCAATCTCGTTTTTCAGGGAATCCACCGCCGTCAGTACTGCAATGATCGAGAAGATCCCAATGGTGACCCCTAACAACGACAAAAAAGTACGCAACATATTGGTGCGCAGTGCATTAATCGCAAAATTGAAACTCTCCTTAAGGACCCTCAAATAAATAATCATGGCAGCAAATCGTGTCTTTTTTTGCAAGAATAAAGATAGGTCTTTTTAAACAAAGTTATGTTACATATTTCCTTAGGATTTACGTACTTTTGCACCTTAATCCAGCACAATACTTTTTCCATGGCAGATGCAGTGAAAATCCAATCGGCACTTATTTCGGTATTCCATAAAGACGGGCTTGCCCCCATCGTCAAAAAACTGCACGAATTGGGGGTTACCCTCTATTCTACTGGAGGTACCGAACAATTCATTCAAGAATTGGGCATTCCGGTAGTGCCGGTAGAATCTGTTACCAATTATCCTTCCATTTTGGGAGGGCGTGTCAAAACCCTGCATCCTAAAGTATTTGGTGGCATTCTCAATCGCCAGGAAAACGCCTCCGACCAAGCCGAAATGGAACAGTACCATATTCCACAATTGGACCTGGTCATTGTAGACCTCTACCCTTTTGAGAAAACGGTAGCCTCTGGTGCCAGCGAGCAGGACATTATCGAAAAAATAGACATCGGGGGCATTTCCCTGATTCGTGCTGCTGCCAAGAATTTCAAGGACACGCTCTGTGTCGCTTCCATGGAAGACTACGACCAGGTGCTCCAAATCATTTCAGACGGCCAGGGCACTACCAGCCTAGCACAACGGAAGCATTTTGCAGCAAAAGCCTTTAATGTCTCTTCGCATTATGACACAGCTATTTTCAACTACTTCAACAGCGACCATGGAATGGCCGCTTTAAAACTTAGCGAGTCTAAAGGACAGGTGCTTCGTTATGGGGAAAACCCACATCAAAAAGGCTATTTCTTTGGCAATTTTGAAGCCATGTTCGATAAACTGCACGGCAAGGAATTGAGCTACAACAACCTTTTAGACGTGGATGCTGCCGTGAACCTGATGAGCGAATTTTTGGGAGAAGCCCCAACTTTTGCCATCCTCAAGCATAACAATGCCTGTGGCATCGCCCAAAGGGAGAACATCCATCAAGCCTACGTCGATGCCCTAGCGGGCGACCCCGTTTCAGCCTTTGGAGGTATCCTGATTGCCAATAACAAGATAGACGCTGCTACTGCTGAGGAAATACACCAACTGTTTTGCGAAGTGGTCATTGCCCCATCCTTTTCCGATGAGGCTCTTGAAATCCTGAAAGGAAAGAAAAACCGGATTCTCATGGTTTGGAAAGAAACCAAACTCCCAGAAACTACGGTAAGGACCTGTCTTAACGGCACCTTGGTGCAAGATCGGGACCACCTAACCGATACCGTTGAAAATTTAACAACCGTCACCCACAATAAACCCACTGCAAATGAGTTAGAGGATTTGTTATTTGCCTCCAAAGTGTGCAAGCACACCAAGTCCAATACCATCGTATTGGCCAAAAACAAACAGCTTTGTGCCAGTGGTACCGGACAAACCTCTAGGGTCGATGCCTTGCGACAAGCCATTGAAAAGGCCAATAGTTTTGAATTCGACCTAAAAGGTTCCGTCATGGCCAGCGATGCCTTCTTTCCATTTCCGGATTGCGTGGAAATTGCAGACCAAGCGGGAATTACGGCAGTGATTCAGCCCGGGGGCTCTATTAAGGACGAACTGAGTATCGATTACTGCAATGGGCACAACCTAGCAATGGTATTTACTGGGGTGAGGCATTTTAAGCATTAAATTTTGTTACATTTGTAAGAATACCGAAGCCATACTTAATTTTACAACACCGCGACCACTATGGGATTTTTTGATTTTCTCACCGAAGAGATAGCCATCGACCTCGGAACTGCCAACACCCTCATCATCCATAACGACAAAGTCGTAGTAGATGCCCCATCCATTGTGGCCCGGGACCGTATTTCGGGAAAAATTATCGCTGTAGGGCGCGAAGCAGCACGCATGCAGGGAAAAACCCACGAAAACATCAAGACCATACGGCCCTTGAAAGATGGGGTTATTGCCGACTTCGACGCTAGTGAAAAAATGATCAACATGTTCATCAAGGACATTCCCGCCTTAAAGAAGAAATGGCTCACGCCCTCCTTGCGTATGGTGGTGTGCATTCCCAGCGGCATCACCGAAGTGGAAATGCGAGCGGTGAAGGAAAGTGCCGAACGTGTGAATGGAAAGGAAGTATACCTTATCCACGAACCCATGGCAGCGGCTATTGGTATTGGCGTGGACATCATGCAGCCCAAGGGGAACATGATTGTGGACATTGGTGGGGGAACCACCGAAATTGCCGTGATTGCCCTTGGCGGTATTGTTTGTGATAAATCCGTAAAAATTGCCGGGGATGTCTTTACCAACGACATCGTCTACTACATGCGCACCCAGCACAACTTGTATGTTGGGGAACGTACTGCGGAAAAAATAAAGATCCAAATTGGCGCGGCCACCGAGGACCTAGAGCTTCCACCAGACGAAATGGCGGTACAAGGAAGGGACCTCCTTACCGGAAAACCAAAACAGGTACAAACTTCCTACCGAGAAATTGCCAAAGCTTTGGATAAATCGATCCTGCGCATTGAAGATGCCGTGATGGAAACCCTATCACAAACACCCCCCGAATTGGCAGCAGACATATACAATACTGGGATTTACCTTGCTGGGGGCGGTTCCATGCTTCGTGGCTTGGACAAGAGACTCTCCCAAAAGACCGACCTTCCCGTGTACATTGCAGAAGACCCTCTGCGTGCTGTAGTTCGTGGTACGGGAATCTGTTTAAAAAACCTCAACAAATACAAGAGCGTATTGATCAAATAACGGAAAGCAAACAGTTCCATGCAACAGATTATCCATTTCTTCATTCGGAATAAAAATTTCCTGTTGTTCTTGTTGCTTTTTACCATTTCCATCGCTTTTACCATCAATTCACATACCTACCATGGCAACCGTTTCGTGAGCTCGGCCAATTTCATTTCGGGAAGCATCTTTGGATTTAAAAGTGCCATCACAGAATACCTAGGATTGAAATCACAAAATGAAAAACTTGCAAAGGAAAACCGCGAACTTCGTTCCAGATTGCTCAACGTAAACCCTTCTGGAGAAGTCGAAAATACCAATCCACCCCTTGTAGTAGATAGCACCTATACCTTTATCAATGCCAAGGTGATCAATAACAGCTACGGAAGGACCAAAAATCAATTAACCATCGATAAAGGTAAAAAAGACGGGGTGGTAATCGACATGGGGGTCATGTCTCCAGAGGGAGTGGTGGGCATTGTGAGTCACACTTCATCAAATTACGCATCCGTACAATCGGTGCTCAACACCAACAGCCAGGTAGTAGCCAAATTCAAAAAATCAAATCACTTTGGCACCTTAGTCTGGGATGGAAAAGACCCCAGCATCCTGCAATTGAAGGAAATACCTCGAATCGCTCCTGTAGGCAAAGGCGATACCATTGTTACCGATGGCAGGTCGACCATTTTTCCGGAAGGAATCCCAATTGGCACAGTGTCCGATTTTGAGATTGAAGAAGTAGGCGATTATTACCGCATACAGGTAAAATTGCTAACGGACATGACCAGCTTGAAACATGTATACTTGGTTCAGCGAGTCGATGCTCCCGAAATAAAGGCATTGGAAAACGAGGCAAACGATGTGGAATAACGAAATCCTCCAAAATACAGTCCGTTTCATCGTGTTGGTATTGGTCCAAGTATTGTTGTTGGATAAAATCCTTTTTTTGGGATACATCAATCCCTACCTCTACCCCCTCTTTATCATCATTTACCCACTTACGGGGAACAAAGGCCTACTGATATTGCTTAGTTTTCTATTGGGCTTGAGTATTGACATGTTCAGCGACTCGGGCGGCATCCATGCGGCAGCCTCGGTATTTATTGCCTGGATACGGCCTTTCGTATTGAAATATTCTTTTGGCGTAAGTTACGAATACAACACGATGCGGGTCCATTCGGCTTCACTATCACAACAGATGGCCTATGTATTGAGTATGGTATTTGTGCACCACTTTGTGCTATTTTCCCTCGAAATTTTTAACATGTCCCACATACTTTTTATTTTAAAAAACACGTTATTTTCTGGGGTTTTCAGTACCATTGTTATTTTTTGCACCCTGTATCTGTTTGCTAAAAGAACCACATGAGGAAATTATTACTGCTTGCTTTGGTATTGGTTACGGGAGTGGTGTTTGCCGCTAGGCTTTTCTATTTGCAGATTTACGATACTTCTTATCAAAAACTTTCTGAAAACAATGCCATTAAGGTGGTGTACGATTACCCACAGCGCGGTTATATTTTTGATCGCAACGGCAAGTTGTTGGTCACCAACCAGCCTTCCTACGATGTGATGGTAATTCCCAGAAACGTGAAGCCATTGGATACCCTGGAATTTTGTGCCTTGCTAAAAATTACCAAGGAAGATTTTATTTCCATCTACAAAAAAGACAGCATCTATTCTACACGACTGCCTTCGGTATTTATTCCCCAATTGACTAAAAGCGAATATGCCGCGCTTTCTGAAAAAATGTATAAGTACGAAGGGTTTTACATTCAAAAAAGATCGTTAAGGGACTATCAGGTGAACCACTCGGCCAATGTATTGGGATACATATCTGAAGTAAACGAACGAACCATCAAGGAAAATCCCTACTACCAAATGGGGGAACTTATTGGTACAGGAGGGGTCGAAAAACAATACGAGGATATCCTACGCGGAACCAAAGGTGTGAAATACATACAAAAGGATCGTTTCAATAGGGACATCGGCCCCTACAAGGAAGGCATTTACGACACCTTGCCCACACGCGGCCATGACATCATGCTAACCATTGATGCTGCTCTTCAGGATTATGGTGAAAAGCTGATGGTAAACAAACGGGGGGGCATTATAGCCATCGAGCCCGAAACCGGGGAAATCCTCGCCTTGGTTGCCGCGCCCAATTACGACCCATCGCTTTTGGTAGGCAGGGACCGATCCAAAAATTTCTCCAAACTTTACTACGACACCATTGCAAAGCCCCTTTACGATAGGGTGCTGCAAGGAGAATATCCTCCTGGATCTCCATTTAAGACCCTCACAGCACTTATAGGGCTTCAAGAAGGGGTCATCGCCTTGGATGAAAAAATTTATTGCCATGGAGGGTATAACTACGGGGGAAGCAAAAAATTAGGATGCCACCATCATGCCACCCCACTATCCATGATTGGGGGAATTGCCAATTCCTGCAACAGCTATTTTGCTACGGTATATCGTAGAACCATTGATAAATATCCTACACCACAGGAGGGAATAGACCATTGGAGGCAACATTTATTGAGCTTTGGTCTTGGTAATTATTTGGGGTACGATCTTCCAGTAGGGAAAAAAGGCTTGATTCCCGATTCTGAGTATTACAACCATTTCTACCAATACCCTAAATACAATTGGTACAGCACAGCTACCATCTCCAATTCCATTGGGCAGGGCGAAGTCTTGCTTACACCCATCCAAATGGTCAATTTTACGACCACCATTGCGAATAGAGGATACTATTATACCCCCCATATTTTAAAAAAGATAGTAGATCTGGACACCATTCCGCACAAATTCACAGAAAAACATTTAACCAGCATCGATCAAAAATACTTCGAGCCAGTTGTTGAGGGCATGAACGATGTGTACCATTATGGAACTGCATCCAGCATCCAAATCCCCGGGATTGAAATTTGTGGAAAAACAGGGACCGCCGAAAATTATATCCGGGTCAATGGCAAGCGGATGCAATTGACCGACCACTCCGTTTTTGTGGCCTTTGCGCCAAAGGATAATCCAAAAATTGCTATTGCTGTCTTTGTGGAAAACGGCTATTGGGGTTCCCGATGGGCCGGAAGGATTGCTGGATTGATGATTGAAAAATACCTACACGGGGAGATTTCCCGAAAAGACATGGAAGACTATGTGTTGAATGGCAGCTTGATGGAAGAATACAACAAACCCTATACGGGCGAGCCCTTCAAAATCAATCAATAATGGCTAACTTTTCCCGTAAATTGCAGTTGGATTGGTGGACGATCGTGTTGTATGGCTTACTGGTTTCGGTAGGATGGATCAACATTTATTCTGCGTCGTATACCGAGAGCACCCAGGCATTCTTTGACTTCAGTCAAATTTATTTCAAGCAGCTCTTTTTTATTGCCTTAAGTATCGTATTGATTATTTTCATTCTGGCCCTGGATTCCAAATTCTATGAACGGTTCTCCAGCGTCATTTACTTGGTTTCCTTGGCTTCTTTATTGGGTTTGTTTGTTTTTGGAAAAAACATCAATGGGGCCACTTCATGGTATGCCTTTGGTAGCTTTGGATTGCAGCCCAGTGAATTTGCAAAAGCCGCTACGGCACTGGCACTTGGTAAATACGTGAGCGATATTCAGACCAATATGAATGAATGGAAGCACCAAATACGCTCGTTTCTGATCATCGTGTTACCTGCTCTTTTGATCATTGCGCAACCCGACCCTGGCAGTGCCTTGGTCTATGCAGCATTTCTATTTCCCATGTACCGGGAAGGCTTACATTACATCTTCCTCTTGCTGGGTTTTATGGCTGCAGCCCTTTTTGTGGGTACCCTATCAATAGGAACTAAGTGGATGGCATTGATGATAGCAGCTATGGCGCTTGCTCATTTTCTGTTTCGCCTAAAAAGGAACAAACGCCCTAAATGGTTAAGGTATGCATTCGTAACCATTTTGTGTATCGGATTTTCTTTTTCAGTGAATTACGTATTCAATACCGTATTCGAACAACGCCACCGCGACCGTTTCAATATCGTTTTGGGCAAGGAAGTGGATGAAAAAGGGATTGGCTACAATACCAACCAAAGTGAAATCGCCATAGGAAGTGGTGGATGGACTGGAAAAGGCTGGCTACAGGGAACCCAAACAAAAGGCAATTTTGTACCCGAACAACACACGGATTATATTTTTAGTACCATAGGCGAGGAATGGGGGTTTTTGGGGTCATTGGCTGTTGTGGTCCTCTTTGTTTCATTGATCATTCGATTATTGGTCCTCTCTGAACGTCAAAAATCCATTTTTGGCAGGGTCTATGGCTATAGTGTAGCCTCTATCTTGTTTTTCCATTTTTTTGTGAATGTTGGGATGGTTACGGGCTTGTTGCCCACCATAGGAATCCCTCTGCCCTTTATCAGTTATGGAGGTTCGGGCCTTTGGGGGTTTACGATCCTACTGTTTATTTTTGTGAAATTGGATGCCACCAACTACATCCACAGCTAACGCTTCCCCCAAGCTTTCGAATCGACGCGCGACTCTAGCCTTGTTTCTAGGGTATCGGGTAAATCTGCAAAAAAATCGATGCCCGTAAGGCTTTCAATTTCATCGACAGTTACTGTGTAGTCGTAAAATGAATTGGAGGAAGGCTGGTTGGGAATCAGAAAAGCCAAGACTTTGTAGGTTCCATCATCAGCATCCAATATAATTTTGTAAAAAGCCTCCGGAACCGAAACTTCTTCATCGCCTATGGTCTGTAATCCAGGTTTTAAAACACCGCCCGTTACCACGAAAACCCCATCGTATTTTTGTGCCCACGACCGCACTTTCTGTTCCAGTCGGTTCCAAATTCCCGAATTGAAATCGTGCTGCATGGGACTAATATTGCTGGTCAAAAAAGTCTCGTTGTAGGCTTCATGTGAAAACCTGCGATCTCCTGCTGGGCATAAATGACCGCGATCGTAGCCAGAATTACGGTAATTTCTCCAATCGGCAGATTGGGTAAGCACCAGTGGATCTATTTCAAAATAGGGGCGCTCAAAATCATTGTCGGAAAGTTGATCCTTGGTTAAGTTGTAGGCAACCCACTCGGCTTGTTCATGATCTTCAGCATAAGAGAGCGTATAATAGTAATGTTTTACAATGG
The DNA here is from genome assembly GCA_002440705.1 of Flavobacteriaceae bacterium UBA6268. Classification (GTDB taxonomy): domain Bacteria; phylum Bacteroidota; class Bacteroidia; order Flavobacteriales; family Flavobacteriaceae; genus DJVA01. Next base: position 12,466 of record DJVA01000031.1, read on the forward strand.
TCCCAGTTGTTGTGGTTGGAAGAAATTGTGTGTCCGGCACATCAGTTTTATCGACTACCTCACTGGAGGTTTCTTTTGTTGAGCTATGAGGGACTTGATACTTTTCAATAAAATACAGTACGGAAACAACCAGCACAAAGAGCAGCATGTAAATAAGCTTTTTTTGTGACATTTTATGATTGTTTTACATCCAAAGCATCCCGCAGGGCATTGCCCATTAACATGAACACAGTTACCAAGCTCATGATGGCCAAACCCGGAATCAAAGCTAAAAAAGGCTTGCCAAGAATGATGTAAGAATAGTGGTCCTTGATAATGCCTCCCCAACTGGGCATGGGTGGCTGCGCACCTATTCCCAAAAAGCTCAAACCACTTTCAATAAGGATGGCACTGGCAAAATTGGCTGCAGAAATAATAATGACCGGAGCCAAGCTATTGGGCAGCACATGGTGTGCTATGATCCTCCAATTGCTGTATCCCAAGGCTTTTGCAGCAGTGACGTATTGCATGGCTTTTACACTCATTACCTGCCCCCTCACCACACGGGCCACTTCTACCCACATGGTAAGTCCGACGGCAATGAACACTTGCCAAAATCCTTTCCCCAATGCCAAAGTAATGGCAATGACCAACAGTAAGGTGGGAATGGACCAAGTAACATTGATGAGCCACATAATCGCTGCATCGACTTTTCCTCCAAAATAGCCTGCAATGGCTCCTAGGGTTACCCCAATCAATAAAGAAATGAAAACGGCCACAAATCCAATAGCCAAGGAAACACGCATCCCTACCAACATGCGGCTTAACAGGTCCCTACCGTACTTGTCGGTACCTAAAATAAAGGTTTTCTCGGCAATGTATTTTGCCGGAATTTGCGAAACTTTATTCACGTTCGGAAATGAACTCAAGGGATACTCCTTACTGAGCCCATCAGAACCGTCGGGGGTATATTCGGTAATTTCTATGGACTGTTCTTTCAACTGAAAGCCTGAAATTGGGACTTCCGTCCCAGTACTTTTCTTTCCGAAGAAAAAAATCGAAAGTGCATTTTGCTGTATTTCCTCCGAGGGAATCGTTAGCATAGTAACCGAAAATCCCGGCGATTTGGAGTGAATCGAAAGGTGCATCTGATTGGCGTTTCTGGAATTATCCGGAGCCAAGGCATAGGCAAAAATCGCCAAGATTACACAAAGACTCAGGAAAAAGAAACTAAAAACGCCCCAAAAGTTTTTTTTGAACTTCTGGAGCGCTTCTAACCCTAAAGATCCGAAACGTGCCATTATTAATTCTTGATATTGGCCACTTTCCCGTTTCTAATGTTGTTCAACTTCAAATCTTCCAATACGTTCACCGCTTCTTCCACATAAATATCCCCGGCCAGGTTTTCATGCCATCTTTTGCGCTTTTCCTGTAGTGTGGTATCCTGTTTCATCAACGCAACTTCATTCGGGAGGGAACGGTAATTAAGCTCATTGTCGTATTTTTCGATGGCATCAAACTTTTTGGTTTCTTGTTCCCGCCTCTCAATATCCGATTTATAGGTTTCAAAATTTAAGGATACTTCATTTTCATCGCGGGTTGTCTTGATCCATTTGGCATTCTCATCAATAAGTTGAAGTTGTTGGCTTAGGGCCATGCGTTCCTTGCTTCTATTGATGGTTCCTTCATAATCAATGTACCCATCCCAAAGGTCGTATTTGGCCGGTGTAATTTTATCGTACGGCAGCGGATTGTCATAATCACGCTCTCCTATCTCGATATAGCTGTAACGGTCGGGCATCACTACATCGCTTTTCACACCTTCCAGCTGTGTTGAGCCTCCATTAACGCGATAAAACTTTTGAGTGGTAAGCTTTAGGGCTCCCATATCGCCTAAATCGCTCTTACGAACCCATTGGTTCAAATCGATCATGTTCTGAACGGTTCCTTTTCCATAGGATTGTTTGCTTCCAATGATGATGGCCCTTTTGTAATCCTGCATGGCCGCGGCCAAAATTTCCGAGGCCGAAGCGGACAATTCATTGACCAAAATCACAAGGGGTCCGTCCCAAGTAACGTCTTCATCTTCATCTTCCAATACTTCCTTTTTCTTTCCACTGGAAGCCACCTGAACCACGGGGCCTTTCTTGATAAAAAGCCCTGCAATGTCTACGGCAGTTCGCAAAGAACCTCCTCCATTATCTCTTAAATCGAGTACCAAACCTTCCATTCCGGAAGCTTTCAATTCTTCAATTTCTTTTTTGACATCGGTAGCAGCATTGCGCTCTCCGTAATCTTTCATATCAAAATAAAAAGCTGGCAAATTGATCAAACCAAACTTTTTATCGTTTTTTTCAATCAAGGTAGATTTAGCGTAGGTTTCCTCCAGCTCCACGACGTCCCGCGTAATGGTTACATCCTCAATAGTGCCATCTACGCGCTTCACGGTTAACGTAACCTTAGTGCCTTTAGGCCCTTTAATGAGTTGCACGGCATCGTCTACACGCATCCCTACAATGCTCACAGGCTCTTGTTCGTCTTCTTGCTTTACTTTCAATATAGCATCTCCCACTTCCATGTATTCTCCACGCCAAACGGGGCCACCACTAATTACTTCGACTATGGTAATGTAGTCGTTCTTTTTCTGAAGTCGGGCTCCAATACCTTCTAACTTTCCACTCATCCGCAAGTCGAAACGATCGCGGTCGGGAGGAGCAAAATAGTTGGTATGCGGGTCGAATTCCTCCACGATAGTGTTCAAGAATACCGCAAAGTAATCCTTGCGTTCCAAGTCGTCGGTAAAATTATAATAATCGTCCAAGGCCGTCATGGAGGTTTTACGGGCTTTGGCTTCCATTTCCTCCTTGGTCAGTTTTGCATTGTCGCTCATTTCATAGGTTTCCCCTTTTTCAAGGGCCTCCTTTGCTTTTTCGGCGGCTTTGCTTTTTTCTTCCACCAAATCGTAAAAATTGGACAAAGTGGTAAACTTCAACTGTTTCCGCCAACGTTCTTTCAACTCGTTTTCATTGGAGGCCCAGGGTGTATGGTCGTAATCCACATTGATGGATTCGCTTACGGTATAATCGAAAGGATGACTTAGTATGTCCTTATAATAGGCCTTTACCTCGTTGGAACGCTGTATGTAGCGATTGTAGACCAAATCGAAGAAGGTCAAGTCTTTATTTTGAATTTGATCGTCAATTTGGGTTTTAAATGGGCTGAAGTCATTCAAGTCGGAGGTCGTAAAATAACGCTTCAAAGGATCCATCGTATTGATGAAGTCTTCGTAGACGTTGGCTGAAAAGGTATCGTCCATTTGCTGAGGGTCGTAATGCCCTTTTTCCAAGACGTACGTAATCAAATCGATGAGCAGTTTGTCCTTCTCGGGATCATTAAAATCTTTGGTTGTAAAGCTGCAAGAAGCGGCAGCAACAAAAACAGAGAGCAATAAAATTTTGAAATTCTTTTTCATGAATCGCATGTCGTCATTTTTTGAGACTTCTAAAATAGGTAAAAAACCGTGCCAAGAATGGTGATGCGTACTAATTTTTTGTTAAACACCCCTTGACCAAAATTTAAAAAATCAAAATTTAGAATTCCCAAGGATTCAACGTATTTTTAGGAACGGAAAATTAGTGTACATGTTGCAAAAGAAACCGCTTATTTTGGTGACCAATGACGATGGAATCACCGCACCCGGGATTCGCACCCTAATTGAGGTGATGAATGAAATTGGAGAGGTGCTGGTAGTCGCCCCAGATTCTCCACAAAGTGGCATGGGCCATGCCATTACGGTTAATGATACCCTTTTCTGTGATAAAGTGATCGTTGAAAAAAATGCGCCCCAAATGGAGTACAGCTGTAGCGGTACTCCAGTAGATTGCGTGAAATTGGCGGTAAACGAAATCATGAAACGCAAGCCCGACCTCTGTGTTAGTGGCATCAACCATGGAAGCAATTCGTCCATTAATGTCATCTATAGTGGCACCATGAGTGCTGCAGTGGAAGCAGGAACCATGGGCATACCTTCCATCGGGTTTTCTTTGTTGGATTATTCCTTGGATGCCAATTTTGAACCCGTAAAACCTTTTGTCAAAAAGTTGGCATTGGAGTGCCTTGAAAATGGATTACCGAAAGGCGTTGTCCTAAATGTAAACTTTCCCAAATTAGCTGAAAAGGAGATCAAGGGAGTAAAAGTTTGCCGTCAAGCAAAAGCCCATTGGATCGAAAATTTTGAAGAACGCAGGAATCCTTTGGGAAGAAGGTACTATTGGCTAACCGGCGAGTTTATTAACGAAGACAAGGGTGAAGATACCGACGAATGGGCCTTGAAAAATGGATTTGTATCGGTAGTCCCAGTGCAATTCGATTTAACCGCCCACCATGCCATACAGGATATTAATTCGTGGAATTTATAGTGAAATGAAAAAGGAAATTTTAGTGGGTTTTGTGGTAGGAATCCTAGGCAATGCCCTAGGGGTGCTTTTATGTGTTTTCATCATTTCAAGCATCAAGGGGGAAACATTTTCTTATACGTTCCAGATATATCGGGATTCGCAAAACCTTTGGATGTTGTTGACCCTGGGGGCGTTACCCAATTTGGCCACTTTTTTTGGCTTCTTGAAAATCAATCGCGATTACAGGGCTCGAGGCGTATTACTTGCTACCTTTGTAACAGCCATTGCAGCGTATTTAATTTATTTTTTATAATGAAATACTATTTACTTGCTGGGGAGGCCTCTGGAGATCTGCATGGGTCCAACTTGATGAAGGCCCTAAAAAAACAAGACCCTGATGCTCTATTTAGGTTTTGGGGAGGGGACCTTATGACAGCGCAAGGAGGGTCTTTGGTGGTTCATTATAAAGATCGGGCCATTATGGGATTTATGGAAGTACTAGCCAACTTGCCGAAGATTTCCAAGTTATTCCGAAAATGCAAGGAAGACATTAGGGCATTTCAGCCTGACGCCCTTATTTTTATTGATAATTCCGGTTTTAATTTACGTATTGCCAAGTGGGCCAAACCAAAAGGGCTCAACACCCATTATTACATTAGCCCCCAAGTTTGGGCCTCCCGTTCTGGGAGGGTTAAATCCATTAAAAGAAATGTTGACCACATGTATGTGGTGCTTCCCTTCGTGAAGGATTTTTACAAAAAATTCGACTACGATGTACACTTTGTAGGACACCCTCTTTTGGATGCTTTGGATCAAAGGGTTCAAGTAGCCCCAGAAAAATTTCGAGAAGAACACCAAATGGATGAACGCCCCATCATAGCCTTGCTACCTGGGAGTCGAAAACAGGAAATTGCCATGATGCTGGAAGTAATGCTTTCCATTGTAGATGATTTTCCATCCTATCAATTTGTAATTGCAGGTGCGCCAAGTCAAGAAAAGGAATTCTACCATCAATACATTAAGAGAAACCAGGTTCACTTAATACTCAATAAAACGTACGATTTGCTGAGCATTTGCCATGCCGCGCTGGTCACTTCGGGCACAGCCACCCTTGAAACAGCTCTTTTCAAAGTGCCTCAGGTAGTCTGTTATAAAGGCGGTTGGCTGTCCTACCAAATTGCCAAACGCATCATCCAACTCAAATACATATCCTTGGTGAATTTAATATTGGACAAACCCGTTGTGACCGAGCTCATACAGGATGAGTTCAATTCCAAGCGCTTGAAAGAAGAGCTTCAACACATTTTGGACGACTACCAGAGGGCCGTTTTGTTTTTGGACTATTACGATTTGGAAATGGCCCTAGGCGGCAAAGGTGCCAGTGAAAAAACGGCCAAATTGATTGTAGCCTCATTAACAAACTAATTTTTTTCTTACTTTTAGCGCAACCAAATCGATTTCAGCAGCATGAAAAACCTCATCTTGCTCCTTTTCGCTGGGCTGCTTTTTGCGTCCTGTGGATCGTCTAGACACACTACTCATAAGGTTATTATTGGAGAAAGCTCCACTTCCAACAATGCCAAAAAAGTTTCCAGAATTGTAGATTATGCCAAGTCCTTCGAAGGAACGCGTTATAAGTTTGGAGGGACAGACAAGAAAGGCATGGACTGCTCGGGTTTGGTGTATACTTCCTTTCAATACGGCAACATCGATCTTCCAAGGGTCTCGAGGGATATGGCCACCCAAGGTTTTGAAATTAAATTATCCGATACGGCAGAGGGTGATTTGTTGTTCTTCAAAACCAGTAAGAACAAAAAGACCATTAACCATGTGGGCTTGGTTGTGGAAAACAATCGCGGAACCATCAAATTTATCCATTCAACCACTTCAAAGGGAGTCATCATCTCTTCTTTAGAAGAAAACTACTGGAAAAATGCTTTTGTTGAAGTGCGAAGAATGATGTAAAATTGGTATCTTTAGGGAACTTTCTTCCCTGTTGCTTCCCTAAAGAACATCCTTCATGCAATACTTCAATGTACCGCTAATGCGGTTGTGCATTGCCTTGGCAATGGGAATTCTGTGTGCTTATTTACACCCCCTAACTTTCCCAGTACTCAACTTATTACCGCTCTTGGTAATTGGCCTATTGGGTTTATGGCTACGAGACAAGCGCCGATTGGAAACTTCCTTGGCATTTACTTTTCTGAGTACAGCATTGGTATTTGTAGTTGGGTATCATTTGCAGCAACAGCAACAACCGCGTTTCCAGCCAAAGCATTTTTCACATTTTTTCAATGAAAAACCCGAAATACTCCAATTGACGATTCGTGAGGTAGTGAAACCTTCAAAATATCAAGAAAATTTTATCGCTGAAATAAACCAAGTAGGCCAAAACCCTACTCGTGGATTGGTTTTACTTCACTTAAAAAGAACCGAGTCTTCGTTACTCATTTCCGTTGACAAGCGTTTGTGGGCCTATGGGTATTTAAAACCAATTGCGCCCCCCAAAAACCCCGGAAACTTCAACTTTCAAAAATACATGGCTTTTCAAGATGTGTATTACGAATTGACCATCGCTAGGGAAGATTGCACACCCATTCAAAACAAAACCAAGACTTTAAAGGGATGGGCAGATTGGGTAAGGCGCTACGTATCAAAAAAATTGGTCAATACCCCTTTGAAAGCCCCTGAACGGGCCATTGTAAAAGCCTTGATTTTGGGAGACCGAAGAGACATCGAAAAACCCTTATACGAGGCTTACGCTGCTGCAGGAGCGGTTCATATATTGGCCGTATCTGGACTCCATGTAGGCATCGTAATGCTCCTTTTCCAACGGGTCTTAAGTCCGCTGGCAAGAACCCCCAGGGGAAAGATCTTTATCAAGATTACCACCGTATTATTTTTATGGGGTTTTGCCTTTATTGCTGGGCTATCGCCATCGGTAGTTCGGGCAGTAACCATGTTTTCGTTTATAACGTTTGCAGCATTTACAAATCGTCCCACACAAGCAATGAACTTATTGTTTTTGTCTTTCTTTTTTTTACTGCTTTTTAAACCCAATTGGTTATTCCAAGTTGGATTTCAGATGAGCTTTCTAGCGGTATTTTTCATAGTGTGGATGCAGCCAAAACTTTCTGCACTGTACCGTCCCAGGTATTGGGTTCCCAAAAAAATATGGGACATAGTTACGGTGACCCTAAGTGCGCAACTTGGAGTGGCACCATTGAGTATTTTTTATTTCCATCAATTTCCGGGGCTGTTCCTAGTTACTAATTTGGTGGTACTGCCCCTATTATCAATAATCATTTCTTGCGGCATTTTATTTGTAGCCATGGCTGCACTAAATTTACGGCCTCATTGGTTCATAAATAGTTATCAATTTCTTCTTGAATGGCTCAATGGGTTCATGGATTGGGCAGCGAAACAAAATGGGTTTTTGTTTCAGGGTATTTCCCTGTCGTTAGGCGAAATGCTTTTAATGTACTGTAGCATCATTTCCATAAGTCTGTGGTGGCACAGAAAACAAAGGCATTGGATTTTTGGGGTACTTGGTGGGATTGTTGGCTTTCTTGGAATTCGTTTTTATCAAAAAGCAACAGCCATCGAAAGTCTTATTGTGTATCAACAATCCAAAGTCACCACCATGGCTCAAGTAACCAAAAACACAGTCTATGTCTTTACAAAGGATTCTTCCATCGTAGTACCCAAAATAATTAAAGACTATCAGGTTTCGGAAAACAAAAAACACCTAAAAAAGAACCTAATGCCCGAAGCGTTTACATTCGATGGCATTCCGTTTTTGATCATTGATAGTCTTGGGGTATATCCCCCAAAAAAGAATGCCGTAATTTTATTGTGCAACAGTCCCAAGGTACATCTTGAAAGACTCATCAACGAAATACAGCCCATGGAAATCATTGCAGATGGAAGCAATTATGCCTCCTACTTAAAAAGATGGAAATCCACATGTGCACAGCACCAAATCCCTTTTTACAGTACTTGGGAAAAAGGCGCGCGGATTTGGACCAAACCCATTTCAATTAAAAAGAACCCTTGAATTGTTTTTGGTAGGTTTCCCAAGCTTCCATGGTGGTAAGTTCTTTGTAATCGTCATTGGCAATCATCTTGAGGTAAATTTCAATTTCCTGAGGAGTCTTATAGCCTGGTACGGCTTGTATTAAGGTGCCATCCTCTTCAAAAAAAACCAAACTTGGGTATCCGTACAACCGAAGGGCATCTGCAAAAAAATGGGTGGCATTCCTCCCTTTTCGTTCCGGTTGATAATTAGGATTGGTATAAGTAAAACCATCATAGACGATTTCTTCATTGCCTTCGGCATTAAACTTTACAGGGTAATAATTTTTGTTGATGAAGGTGATGACGTTTTTGTCGCTGAACGTATTTTTATCCAGAAGCTTGCATGGGCCACACCAATGAGTGTAGACATCCATCAAAATTTTTTTTGGGGTTTCCTTTTGTGCTTCCAAGGCTTCGTTCATGGTCATCCACTCTATTTTTTCTTGAGAAAAAACGAACACCGGAAAGGACCATAAAATCAAAAAAAGGCAGGTACGCATGTTAACTTTTTTATCCCTTGAATTCGGGTTTGAAATTATCCACATAATCCTGATAGGCTTCTTGGGTCGTAATGTCTTTCCACAAATTGGTTCCAAATAACTTCAGGAAAAGCTCCAGTTGTTGCGGGGTGCGGTAACCCTTAACCCGATTTATTAAATTTCCGGTTTCATCTATAAAAAGCATGGTTGGGTAGGCATTGACTCCCATAAATCTCGAAAACTGATGGGATGAATTACGCTTCATTGCTTTTGAAGGGTCGTATCCTGGATTGGAATAGGACTTGCCTTGGTAGCTAATGGTTTCATCGCCTTCAGCATTGAATTTTACCGCGTAGAAATTTTTATTGACAAAACTAGCCACATCCGGATTGCTGAAGGTATTTTTGTCTAACATTTTGCAAGGCCCACACCAAATGGTATATACATCCACAAATATTTTTTTTGGGTTCTTGGCTTGTGCTGCTAATGCCTCGTTCATGGACATCCATTTGATTTCCTGTGCTTGGGTCACAGAGATAACGCTTAGTAAGACCCATAGAGTAATCTTCTTCATTTGCTAAATTTTGTTAAGGGTTTCAATATAACAAAAAACGTTCCACAATGGGAACGTTTTTTCGGTAATTGTATTGTTATTAACGCACACCGTGCATAAGCTTTTTGAAAATTGGAGTCGTAAACAGTGCGATGGCACTTAATGCAACCGAGACGATGGTGAGGTACCAAAAGAACGTGCTTAGCCCTGCTTCCTTGGATACTTCTTCCGAGAATTCCCCAAACAATCCAGCCAATTTCATTCCAATGGCAACGGCTAAGTACCATACGCCAAACATGACTGCAATCATCCTTCCTGGCACCAATTTACTAACATACGAAAGTGCCACCGGGGAAACACAAAGTTCGCCCATTGTATGAAACAAATACACCAAGATAAGCCATATAATACTCACGGATGCCGTTTTGGCGCCTGCAGGAATTCCACTGGCTCCAATGGCAATAACCGCCATTCCAAGGCCCAATAAAAGCATGCCTATGGCATACTTACTATTGGCTGCAGGATTGTATTTGCTTTCCCACCAACGCGAGAAAAATGGTGCTAGGGCTATGATGAACAGCGAATTTAAAATATTAAACCACGAAAATGGGATTTCAACTGCATTTTTCTTGGCCTCAACAACTGCATCAACCCCTTCTTTGGAGCCTGTCTTATTAAAGCTGATGTCGTGGGTAATTTGCAAAGCCACTGCTTTTCCAACGGGATACTTGGTCAAATCTTCTTTCGGCACCTTTAAGGTTTTTGTGATGGTTTTTCCCTGGGCATTCACAAATTCGACTACTGCTTTGTTGATCATGATCCCAGCTCCAATTTTCTTTTCCTTTTTATATTCTACAATGGTTCCGTCAAAAATTTCACCCATTTCACTATCGTCGGAAAACAGCATATTATCCATGACTTTCAAGGTTTGGTTTTCCTTGGCATTTTTATCAAAAAAACTAACGCTCTCTACATCCAGAATAGGAATCTTATCCCCCTTCTCGTAAGGGTTTGAGGAAACTACCTCAGCAGATTTTTCAATGCCGTTATTGTTAAAATAAGTAATGTCATAGGCAGCCGATTTATAATCGTTCTGTACTTTCCAGATGGCGATACCCCAAATAATAATAAAACTAGCTGCTAAGAATAGGTTAGAGAACGGGTATTTGGAGAACGTTTTTTGGAACAATCGAAACAGTACATAACTAATGATAGCTAACGGCACCAAGGTAATTAAAGCGTCCACGATTTTGAAAATTACCCCAGCCTCCTCAGTCAATATCCTTTGTGTGTAATCCCGAGCAAAAAGAGTCAATGAGCCCGGTGCTTGTTCAAAAACAGCCCAGAAAAAAACCGTAATGAATGCAAAAAAGACGATGGCAATCATCCGATCCCGTACTACGGGTAAATACTTGGGAATTCGTATCATTAGGAGCACGATGAAAAGAACCAAAGCTGCAAGGATGACAATCGAATTTCCATCCCAACCACCAATACTGAATTGAAACAAACTCTTTTCCCCCTCGGTGATTTTTGAAATGGGATCGTTAAAAATCCAAAGCAGGCCTAACGCAGCAGAAACTACTACCAAGACTTTTTGAAGCGGCGTAAAAGGATTGTACCCTTCCAGTTCTTCTTTGTTTTCAGGTTCCTTGCCTATTTCCAGCACATCGAGCTGTTTCTTTTTAGGTTTTTTACCCACATCTCCAAAAATTCCTTGTGCAAACCAAAATTGCAACAACCCAAACAGCATAAAAATACCGGCCAATCCAAAGCCCCAAGACCATCCTACTTTTTCACCCAAATAGCCACAGAGCATGATTCCAAAAAAGGCCCCTGCATTTACTCCCATATAAAAAATGGTATAGGCACCGTCCTTTTTTTCGGGCACGTCCTTATACATTTCTGAAATAATGGAAGTCATATTAGGTTTAAAGAAGCCACTACCAAAGACCAACAATGTTAACCCAGTATAGATGAAAAAAGGCGACTCCAGTGCCATACAGCCATGTCCCATGGTCATCAATAGCGCTCCTACCACTACAGCCCAACGATAGCCAATAACGTTATCGGCAAAATAGCCTCCTATCATCGTGGATAAATAAACCAATGCCGTATAGGTTCCAAAAATGGCCAGGGCGTGTTCTTTGGGCCAACCCCATCCTAAATCCAAAATAGATGCTGAAAAGAAGGCCACCAATAAAATTCGCATTCCGTAGTAGGAAAAACGTTCCCACATTTCGGTGAAAAACAGGACGAACAACCCTGCGGGATGTCCCATCACTTTGGTGTCAAAAAAGTTTTTGGTGTCGGTATTCATAGTTTGCTATTTAGTTATCGGCTATTTCAAATCCTTCAGCTAGTTCCTCAACATTTCCCTCCTTATCTTCAACTCCATGGGTAAGGTGTTCCAGTTTCTTTCTGAAAAGCATTACGATTGCTCCAAAAATGACACAAAAAATAGCGATGCCTGTAAAAACGGTAAACTCTCCCAGTTTGGAAGCTGACTCGCCCAACAATCCGGCCAATTTGTTTCCAAATCCGGTCATCGCAAAATAAACTCCCATCATTAGGGATGCATATTTTAGGGGAGCCAGTTTGGTGATAAATGAAAGAGCTACCGGAGAAATACACAATTCACCAACGGTATGAAACAAGTAAGCCAACACCAACCAGTACATGGCAGAGGAACCTGTAGTCTCGAACTGGGATGAGGCTGCAGACATGAAAAAGAAGCCGGTTCCCATAATAATTAATCCGATAATCATCTTGAATAATGAAGATGCAGTTTTTCCCTTTAACTTTCGCCTAGCCCAATAGGCTGCTACCGATGTACCAAGAAAAATGATGAACATCGCATTAAGGGATTGGAACCAGGACGCTGGAATTTCCCAACCCATCAGCATACGGTTGGTATTGTCTTTTGCATAAATATTCATGAGGCCGCCTGCTTGTTCAAAAGCTCCCCAAAAAACAATCACCAACAAGAACGAAATGAACAAAACTACAATACGGTCCTTTTCAATTTTAGTCAATGGTCGCTTCATTGCCTCCTTTTCTTCCTCATTCTCAGAAGCACCCATAAAATTCCCAACATGTTTTAGATGCTTCTGTCCGGCTAAGTATTGTATGAGTCCCAGGGCCATTCCAATTCCGGCAAGTCCAAAGCCATAATGCCATCCGTGTACTTCACCCACATATCCTACAATCAAACTGGCCAAAAACGCCCCTAGGTTAATTCCAATATAAAAAATAGTAAATCCCTTATCCCTTCTAATATCACCTTGTTTGTAGAGACCACCAACCATGGTAGAAATATTGGGTTTTAGCATGCCTACCCCAAGTATGATCAAAATCAAACCTGTGTAAAATGCCCACATTTGTTCTACGGCCAAAATGCTATGCCCGGCAACCAACAAAATTCCTCCATACAAAACCGACTTTTTTTGCCCCAACAGCTTATCGGCAATCCATCCTCCAGGAATCGATGCCACATACACCAACATGGTATACCAACCATACAATGCCAATGCTTCTGCATTGTTCCAACCCAATCCAGGATTGGCACTGGTTGTTTGTTCCACTAGGTATAGTGTTAATATGGCTCGCATTCCATAATAGGAAAAACGTTCCCACATTTCGGTAAAAAATAACACATAAAGCCCTACAGGGTGACCAAATAGTTCTTTCTGTTTCTGGATTGCAGTTGACATAGTATTAATTTTTGAATTTGATTATTAGTTTTTGATTTCTAACGTTTGCTCTTTAGGTGTTCCTATGGTTTCCATGACGAAATCGGTCATTTTTTTGTAGAGGTGCCATCGGGTGTTCCCTCCATAAATTCCGTGGTTGTCATCAGGATAAACCCGCCAATCAAAATCTTTTTTGGCCTGGATCAAAGCTTCGGTTAAGCGCATGGTATTCTGAAAATGGACGTTGTCGTCCGCACTGCCATGTACCAGCAAGAAATCTCCTTTCAACTGGTCGACATAGGTAAGTGGCGAATTGTTATCATACCCTGTTGGGTTTTCTTGTGGGGTTGTCATGTACCGTTCCGTGTAGATGGTGTCGTAGAAGCGCCAACTGGTAACAGGTGCCACGGCAATGGCCATGGAAAATGTGTCCGCTCCCTGAAAAAGACAATTGGACGACATAAAGCCCCCATAACTCCATCCCCAAATTCCGATACGGTCTTTGTCAATATATGATAGTTTTCCAAGCGTTTCGGCAACAGCAATTTGGTCTTCTACTTCGTATTTGCCCAATTCCTTTTGGGTCATTTTTTTGAAATCCCTGCCTTTATATCCTGTTCCACGACCATCCACACACACTACGATAATGCCTTTTTGTGCCAACATTTGATGCCAATAATCGTTTGCTCCATTCCAGCGATTGGCCACGCTCTGGGAGCCAGGGCCTGAATATTGGTACATAAACAATGGATATTCTTTGTTCGGATCGAAATTGGCCGGTTTAATGGTATACATGTTAAGTTCTTCCCCATTAATGGAAATGGTAGAAAACTCTTTAGGAGACATCTTAAAGTCTTCCAACGTATTCTTTAACTCGTTGTTATTTCGTATTTCGCGTAAAGGTTTGCCCGTAAGCCCATCGTGTAAGGTAAAGGTATAGGGAGTCTCAGCATTGGAAAAGGTATTGATGAAATACGAATAATCCGCACTAAAGGCGGCACTATTGGACCCCGTAAGTTGTGTTAACCGCACCTTATTCTTGCCGGTATTTGTAATGGAGTACACATCCCTATTGATGTTCCCATTTTCGGTACTTTGATAAAACACCCTCCCAGTGGATGGATCAAATCCATAAAAACTGGTGACGTCCCAATTTCCATCGGTGATTTGTTTAATCAACTTTCCGTTTTTATCGTAATGGTAAATATGGTTCCAACCACTTTTCTCGCTGGTCCAAATAAAGCTGTTGTCATTCAAGAAGGTGAGGTCATCCGTAACATCCACATAAGCAGTATCGGTTTCCTGATGCACTAATCTGGAGGTGTTGTTGGAAGCATCTACAAAAACCAGATCCAACACATTTTGATGACGGTTGGTGAGTTGCACAGACAATACATTGGGATCATGGGTCCATTTAATTCTGGGGATGTAGTAATTATGGTAAGCAGAAACAGCTACTGCATCTGTACCGTCGGTATCCAAATGATAGAGGTGTAGGGAGACTTTGGCATTGTTTTCACCCGCTTTGGGGTATTTGAAAACTTCTTCGGTGGGATACAGTCCGGTTCCGTAAATGTCCATGGAAAATTCGGGGACTTCCGATTCGTCAAAACGAATGTAGGCGATGGTTCGACCGTCAGCACTCCAATCGAACGCTCTAACAAAAGAAAACTCTTCTTCGTAGACCCAATCGGTAATGCCGTTAATGATTTTATTCTTTTCACCATCCATCGTAATTTGCTTAATGTCCCCTGTTTGAAGATTTTTTACGTACAAATTATTCTGATACCCAAAAGCAATTTTAGTTCCGTCTGGGCTAAAGGTTGGTTCCTGTACTTGCCATTTCGAAAGTAAACTGGTTTTACCGGTTTTGGCATCGTAAACATAATAAGTACCCAAGGTTGAATGGCGATACACCTGTTCCAATTTCGTAGCCAGAAGAATCTGGGATTCGTCCTGGCTAAATTCGTAGGAGATGAAATAGGGAATATCCGGCAAATTATTGCTGTCCACAAGGGTTTTTATTTTTTCCCCGGTTTTATAGTCGAATACCTCGATGCTCGAAGTGCCCTTCGACCTATTGAAGTTGAGTACCGAATACTCCTTTCCGTTGTTCATGGAATGAAGCACATCCATAAATTCTGTACGAAAGGCCCCTCCCCATATATCTTCTAAAGTAATTTCCCTTTGCTGTGCTGTAAGTGAAGATGAAAGTGCGACCAAGAACGCCAACACAGTAAATGAATGTATTCTTTTCAAATTGTAGGATTTTTGTTGCGTCAAGTTTAAAAAATTCTGTGAAAGATAAGGGTTTTTCAGTTAATTCTGCCAAATTTGGAAACCCAAATCTTCTCTTGAAAACCGTATAAAGCAGTATATTTGCGTTTTAAGGGTACTTTCATGAAGGTTAAGGCTGTTTCAGGGTTTTCAAAAAAAAGCAAAGCAGAAAAAGTCACGTGGATTGTTCACCATTTTTTAAACGACAATCCCAAACTGAAGGCAATTCTCGAGCAGTATTGGAATCCCGACCCCACAGTTCAAAAATTGCATGACGACTTCACAGAAAACACCCTTACCAATTTTTACTTGCCTTTTGGAATTGCCCCCAATTTTCTTATTAATGGCGACCTCCTTGCTGTGCCCATGGTCATTGAGGAGAGTTCGGTGGTTGCTGCAGCAAGCAATGCCGCCAAGTTCTGGATGGATCGCGGCGGATTCCAGGCCGAAGTGATTTCAACAGAAAAGAATGGGCAAGTCCATATAAATTTTAAGGGAACCCCAGAAAGCCTGATCCGTTATTTTGAAGCAATAAAACCAAAACTTCTCGAGCGCATCGATCCCATCCAAAAAAACATGAAAAAAAGAGGGGGCGGACTCAAGGAGTTGGTATTGATAGATGGCACCAAAAAGCTGGACGGTTACTACCAACTGCACGCATCTTTTGAAACGTTGGATGCCATGGGAGCTAACTTTATTAATAGTTGTTTGGAGCAAATAGCCCAGGCTTTTGAAAACGAGGCCATAGACCATGAAGTGTTCCAAAAAGAAGGCATTTTTCCTGAAGTAGTCATGAGCATCCTTTCGAATTACGTACCAGAATGCCTGGTTAAAGCATGGGTTGAATGCCCGGTAGATGCCCTGGCCAATAACGGAATGGACGGTCAAGCCTTTGCAGAAAATTTTCTGCGCGCTGTGGAAATTGCCAAAATAGAGCCTCGAAGGGCCGTAACCCACAACAAGGGAATCATGAATGGCATCGATGCAGTGGTCTTAGCTACTGGAAACGATTTTAGGGCGGTGGAAGCTGGCATCCATGCATACGCCTCCAGAAATGGCAGCTATAGTAGCCTCACGGAGGCCTCCATACAAAATGACTTATTCACTTTTAAGATTGAAATCCCCATGGCCCTTGGAACCGTTGGCGGACTCACTTCCTTGCACCCATTGGTCCAAGTGGCCCACGCCATTCTTCAAAATCCAAATGCAATGGAGCTTATGAAAATAACGGCCGTGGTAGGACTTGCACAGAATTTTGCCGCCTTACGCTCCTTGATTACCACTGGAATCCAAAAGGGACACATGAAAATGCATTTGATGAACATCCTCAATCAGTTACAGGCATCAGAAAGCGAAAAGCAAAAAACCATTCAACACTTCAAGGATCGGGTCATTTCACACAGCCAAGTAGTAAAATTTATAGAAACTTTACGCAATTAACTTGAATACTTTTCACAGCAACGGGAAATTATTGCTCACAGGGGAATATGTGGTCTTGGATGGCGCCAGCTCGCTTGCAATTCCTACCAAAAAAGGGCAATCTCTTACCATTACGCACGCTAAAAAAGAAGGGATTTCCTGGAAAAGTTACGATTATGGGAATGCACTTTGGTTTGAGGCTCAATTTTGTATGAATGACACGGTTAGCAAAGCAGCAAACCCTTTGCTTTTTCAACTGCTTTCAATTTTGAAAGAAGCGAAAAAACTAAATTCCCATTTTTTAGCGGAAGCAACGATTGAGGCGATCACCCATTTGGATTTTCCAAGAAATTGGGGATTGGGATCATCATCCACCTTAATCAATAATATAGCGCAATGGGCCCAGGTGGACGCTTTTCAATTACTTCGCAATAGTTTTGGGGGAAGTGGTTACGACGTTGCTGCAGCGCAACAGGATGGGCCTTTTTTATTTCGATTGGAAAGCGAAAACCCAATTATTGAAAAGACACCACTACATTGGAATTTTACCGATCACGTATTTTTTCTCCATTTGAATCGAAAACAGGACAGCAAAGCCGGCATAAAACAGTATAAGTCACGGCCAATTGACCCAACAACCATTTCTGAAATCAGTAAACTTACCCACGAATTTGTGAGCTGCACAACCTTAACCGAATTTGAAAATTTGATTGAAACCCACGAGGAAATTATTTCAAAAACCATTCAATTACCCACGGTTAAAGAAAAGCTGTTTAAGGAATATCCCCATGCTATCAAGAGTTTGGGAGCTTGGGGCGGGGATTTTGTGATGGTGGTTGGATCTCAAGAATATCAGAAGTATTTCAGGCAAAAAGGATATGCTACTCTGATTCCTTTTCAAAAAATGATTTTATAAAAAAAGCCTGCGTTAACGCAGGCTTTGCTTTTTGGAAAAACTTCTTATTAGAAGAAATCAGCACGATTGTCTTCAATGTCTGCCGCTGCTTTTAACGCATCATAAATGTTTTTGTTGACCGTGTTTGCATTCACAGCACTTTTCAATTGATTTACGTATGGAGCGTAATTTTCCATATCCGGTGCTTTTTCAATAGAAAGAACACGTACTTTAAACACTCCGGAATCCCCATCTATAAGACCGGTCGATTCGCCAGTTGCGGTTCCAAAAGCAATCCCCACAACAAGAGGTTCGGTGCCCGCACCCGCAATGGTTGGACTCATTCGTGTTAAGGCATTAGCGGTTTTCACGGTTACATTTTGACTGGTTGCCACCTCTTGAAGGGTGGTTCCAGAGATTCCTTCACGAATCATTTTGGCCTTCTTCTCTTTACGAAGAATGGGGGTAACGGTAGCTGAAGCTTCAGAAACACTCATTAACGCTTTCTTGGTGCTCTTCCTGGTGAGTCTTGCTATGACATAGCTGTCATTAACGTCAAAACGTTTGATATCCCCAACATTGGCCTCATCACTAAATGCCCAATTGACGATAGTTCGGTTGTTTCCAATACCGGGAATGTTGGCGTCCATACGTCCAATACGGTTCACTGGTTTCGGGGTAAGGCCTCGGTCTTCTGCAGCTTTTGCAAAATCTACCCGCGCCGCTTCTTCGAACTTAGCTGATTCAGAAAACACCTCAGTTAGGGTTTTCTCTGAAGGTTCAATTTCTTTGGTGATGGTTGCAATTTTAACTGCTTGTTGCTTGTCTTTTTGGCCTTCAACTTCAATGATGTGGTATCCAAATTGGGTTTCAACCACTCCCATATCTCCCACTTTGCTTTCAAAACAGAAATCCCTGAAAGGTGCTACCATGGTATTGTAAGCAAACCAATCATAATGTCCTCCTTTTTCTGAGCTTCCCATGTCGGAAGAATATTTTTTCACAAAATCCCCAAATTTGGACCTGTTGGCTTTCAAGACTGTTAACAAGCTATCCGCTAGGGCCTTGGCTTGCTCTGGATTTCGGGAAATGCTGTCCACCTTACTTAAGCCCACAGGGATAAGGATATGCCTGGCTTCCACAGAGTCTGGCAATTGTTTGGATGCAACCACTTTTGTGAGGTTGAAGGTGCCCTCTTCCTTATAAGGGCCGTATACGGTCCCTTCCGGAAGTTTTAATAGGGTATCCTGCAAGGTCTTTGGAAGTTCGCCATTGGAATACCATTTATCCACATAATTTTTGTCGGAATGGGTGTCCACGAACAAAGCAAAATCCTCGGTAGTGCCAAATTCCTCTTTCAAGCTTGCGACCGCATTTTCAGCTTCTTGGATATCGGAAACAGAAGGTTCTTCCTGAAAAGACACATATTCGATATCTACCAAAGGATCTACTTCAAATTGATTGGGGTGCGCCTTCATGTATTTTTCAATATCGGCTTCACTAACCTCAACATCCTCATCCGCAATTTTGGTGTAGGGCACCTGCACGTACTCCACATTGATTTTGTCATTTTCAAAACGATATTGTTCTTCTCCATCTGCTTGTGTGGCGATAAGGCCACTGCGAACCAGTGTATTGTATTTGGCTTGAACAAGATTGTCCTTTACCTGTTGAATAAAATTGTCCCAATCTGCTTTAGCGCTAGGGTTGCCCTGGATGGCCGCAACGTATTCAACAAGTTTTGCTTGGCTGTAAACCCCGTTTTCATCTTGAAATGTTGGGTTGTTACCCAAGGAAAGTGCCAATTGGTCATTAAGTTGGTCTTCCCCAACAGCCAATCCCAAGGCTTCTGCCCGTTGGTTGTACAATACCTTTTTCAATTCGAGGTCCCAAATGTAATTCATGGCTTGGGAAGCCGATGCATTAGGGCCTAGTTTTCGTTGGTAATCGTCTACCTTGTTCATGAAATCTTCCCGGGTAAGATCGACCCCATCAATGGTCGCTACCGTATTATGGACATTGCCAGAATTTCTGCCCTTTTTTATGATATCGCTTAAGATAAAAGCAAAAAGTGCCAAAGCAATGATGAGAATCAAGAAAAATCCGCGTTTACGAATGCTATTTAATATTGCCATTTTAAAGAAAATTAATAGGGGGCGAAAATACCATTTTCAGTCGATTTATAAAAAAACTATCCCAAAAAAATTAGGGGATTGCCCCATTTTAATCTTCGGCAATCTTTTTTAGTTCGACAAGTTCGATTTTGGTATTGGACACTTCCAGTATCTTAAGGGAATACCCATCTATTTCAACGGTTTCATCTTTTTCAGGAATTTCTTCGGTAAAGTGCACGATGAGTCCTCCAAGGGTTTCATAATTTTCCCCTTCTGGAAGGTCCAATTTGTAGGCTTCATTCAAGTAATCTACTTCCAATCTTGCAGAAAAACGATAGTGGTCTTCATGGAGTTCTTCTTCAACCAAATCGATGGAATCGTGTTCGTCTTCAATTTCGCCAAACAGTTCCTCGATGATGTCCTCCACGGTAATGATTCCGGAGGTACCGCCATATTCGTCTATGACCACGGCGATGCTTTTTCTTTTTCGGGTAAGAATATTTAAGACATCTTTGGCCAAAATAGTTTCGGGAACGAAGATAACAGGCATGAGCACTTTTTTGATTTCTGAAGGTTTTTTGAAAAGTGCAAAGGAATGGATGTACCCCATGATGTCGTCAATATTGTCGTGGTACACCAAAATTTTCGAAAGCCCAGTTTCGGTAAAAAGTTTGCTCAATTCCCTTGGAGTGGTATCCACCTCTACCGCAACAACTTCGGTGCGAGGAATCATCACCTCGCGCGCAATCACTTCGGAAAACTCGAGGGCGTTTTGAAATATTTGAATTTCACTGTCAACTTCATCCCGCTCTTCGAGGCTTTCCATTTGTTCATTGATGTAATTGCCTAATTCCAGTTTACTGAAGCTTAACTGCACAGCATCGCCTTCTGTTTTGAAAAAAACCCTAAGTACCAAGTCAGAAATCCAAATCACAAACTCTGAAACTACCGAAAAAAGCAGGTAAAAGAGGTAAGCAGGCAAAGCAAATACCTTAACCAATTGGTTGGCGTAAATCTGGAAAAAGACCTTGGGCAAAAATTCGGCGGTCAGTAAGATGACCAAAGTAGAAATGATGGTTTGAACGAGCAGTCCAGAAAAGCCTTCAAGCGGAATCCACTTCATGAGAAGGTCACCCATAAAAAACCCGTAAATGACTAAAGCAATATTATTGCCCACCAGCATGGTTGCAATAAATTTGGAAGGTCTCCTGGTAATACGCCTTAAGATGGTAGCCAGAAAATTGTTTTGTTTTTTCTCGATCTCGATGTGGATTTTATTGGCCGAAACAAAAGCAATCTCCATACCTGAAAAAAAGGCCGAGAGGACCAGCATGATAATAATAATCAATATGGGGTATTCCATTTACCTATCCTGATTGCGCTTATCCAAATTTTTCCGAAAACGTCGCTTAAAGAAGAACATAAAAATAGCTACTATCCCAAAAAAAACAAATACATAGGCTTTATTTCTATCTTCATTCCATTGGCTGGCAACCAAATACACACAGAAGAGGGCCATGGCGATGTAGGCAAATTCAAAAAAAATATAAAGTTTACGGCCCATCGGAAGGGTTTGTTTGGTTTTGATCGATTATTTGGATTCCATCATTCTTTCGGGACAAAAATACGGTAAAATCTTCATTAGCATCAAATCGAGCTCCATCATTGTAAGAACCATCGCTGAAAGTTATGCGATAAGGTTCGTCGGTAAAAATCCATTGATGGTACTGATCCCAATACAGCTGCTGCGCTTGGAGTACATTGCCATCGGAGGTGGTTAGGATTACATTTTGGCGCAAATCCACAATGCCGGTTTGTTCGAAACGAATGGCGTAGTCCGAAGTAACGGTACTTTCTTCACCGTTTTCATAAAAATACACTTCTACTCCTTCCGGGAATTCTTGATAGGAAAATTTAAAATTGGAATAATCCAAAAGTATGGGAGCTTTCAAGTTGGCTACTACTTTTCCGGAGTCGGTGTAGAAGAGATTCACCTTTTCTCCCACGGCAACTGGAGCTCCGTCCTTCAAGTTAAGTTGTTGGACATTCTTGTAATTGCCTTCACAAGCAAAAAGCGTGATGGTCGCTACTACGGCCATCACGCTTTTTAAACTATGAATGTGTTTGTTCATTTACAAATTTGGAACCCTTACACTACCTCCAACCCAACAGCTGAAAGTAACCGTCTTCCCAGCCATTCCTTCAGAAAAAATATCGCTTTTACTCGGCGCTCTTTGTCGGTATGATTCGGCTGCTGCTCGGGCAGTAGACGCGATAGAGCCATCTACGCGAGCTGCTTTATCCGCCATTTCTGCCGCCTTCCAATTGATGGCACGTTTCTCAAAAACTGTATTTCCACAATCGTTGGAGCTCTTTGCATACATCTCGGCGATGCGCAAATAACAGATTCCTTTTGAGGGCTTGATGTCCAATACTTGTAGGTACTTACTGCGAGCACTCCCATAACTTCCTTTTTTGCGCAAGTTTTCGGCAATAGCAAAAAGGTAATCGGCTTTTTTGTTAGCATCGGTTTCCAATTCCACAGCTTGGTTGTAATAGTCCATTGCTTCACCCGATTTGCCAGCTTTATCTGCCAACCTACCCAAGTAGTATGCCGAAGAAGCAGAAGGCTGAAGCGTGTGCAATTGCTCTACCATTTGGAAAAACAATGGGGTTTCGCAATCCCTAGCATTTAAGCGCCCTGCAGCACTTTTAAGCCAAGCTACATTGTCCTTGTTTTCTTCAAAATTCTTCTCGTAAAGAGGAATCAGGTTCTCACAATCGGCGATCTTTCCAAGTTTGGCATCGACACTTTCCTTGATCTGCCCATAATACCCAACATTCTTTTCATAGCCGTCCATTTTTTTCTCTTCTTTGGAAGACAATTGCTCTCCAGATTCTTGCTTGTTTAGTAGCTCCGTAAGTTGTTTGGCATAATAGCCTTCTTCCTTTTCAATTTTGGATTGAATGATGTCATAAAGATCAAAAACATCTTGGATGTCTTTTTTACCCTCTTCATACAAATCCATGGCAAGTGAGAAATAGGTGTATATCCTTTTGGGGCTTTTAAAGTTTTCCTCATCCTTTTTAAAGGCCTCATCAAACGCCTGGAATTGTTCCATTTTGGTACCTATTCCATTGTCATATTTAATTTGGGCAATGTCCGAAAGAATATCGCCTTCTTTACTTTTGCTTGGATAGTATTTGATTCGCAGGTTATAAGCCTTTTCCAAATCGGAGATCTTACTTTTGTCTCCATTTTCAATGTAATGTTCAAACATTTTTACGGCATATTGGTAGATGGCCAAGCTGTATTGAGGGCATTCATCAATCACTTTTTGGTAATGAGGCATGGCTGCCTCGTAATTTTGAACCTTTGCTGGTTCTGTAAACAATGATGCCGCCACGGTACAAGGATCTTGTGCTTTTAGTTTTGTTCCGAAGGTCAATGCCAAAATTGCTAGTAATGAGACAAATTTCGCTTTCATAGTTGTCATATTATTCATGTTAGTCATATAGTCTTTTTTCAAACCATTTATCGTTGAGGGATAATCCAACAAAAACATTAAAAAATGTTTCTTTAACCAATCCATTATTTGTTGTTCCCCGATTTCCGTACTCCAATCCTATGTTTAGGTTAGAAAACGTTCTCCCAACTGGCAACCCTAATCCAAAAGATATGCCAAACTCATTAATAGACTCACCGTTGATGTTAATTCCAGTTTCCTCAAAACGCAGCCCTGCACGGTAAACTACTCGTTTCAAGTAACTTCCAAACGAATTGTAGTCGGGAATATAATATCCCCCAAACCGAAATTTCGAGGCATCTTCAAAGCTCACGTTTTCGAGCTCGAAAGTACGGTTGGTAAAGTTACTGGTTTTTTGGGAAGTAAACTCTCCTCCCAAAAACCATTTCTTGTTTTCCCCGATTCCCGTTCCGAAAGTCCATTGGGAAGGAAACGTAAAATCGGTATTGGAAACAGGGATATCTCTCGTATCAATTTGTGTGTAGGCACCACTGGGCAATTGTAAAACCGTGGAGATGGTTCGCGTGTTTTCTGAAGTAAAATTGGTTTCTGGCGTATAGCTTACCGATGCTCTCCAATCAAGTTTATCAGAAATAGGGGTCATATACTGTGCTCCAAGATTAAAGCTGAAGCCCAACAAATCTGACCGGTTAATTTCTTCTGTCCCTAACTGGATCCCTTCTTGGTAGGAAAGCGCTATGTTTTCGATATTCCCAAAATTGTAGTTGGTTTCCAAACCAATGTTCAACTTTGGCGTAATTTGATAGGCAAAGGTCAAAAACGCTTTGTTCATACCCCCCGATCCAGTATATTGGGTAGTAGTGGTGCCGCTGATGTTTTCAAGTTTGTATCCAGAGGAAGTATAGGGGATTAGCCCAAAACTTGCCCCCAATTTTCCCATGGGAATCCCTATCGCCAAATAATCCAACGTAGTAGTGGTGGCGTTTTGGGATTCATCTGTAGTACTTAGTTTATTGAACTTATGACTTCCTGAAATGGAATAATTGACCAATCGCAATCCAGCAACTCCAGCTGGATTTTGGATGTTAAGGTGAATACTGTCAGAATAGACGCCAATGCCTCCCATACTTCGGTTTTCAACAGTCCCTTTGAATTTCAACGTGCCTATCCCGAAAAAGGAATAGGGAGAGGTGGTTCCTTCCTGCGCCTTCAATAGGAAACTTGTTAAGCAAACCAACAACAATAAAATGTGCTTCAACATGAACTTTTATTAATTTCTAGAATGTGATTGAGTCCTTCTAACAAAAAATTTGAGTTGGCAAAGATGTCATTTTTTATGCTATCTCGCAAAAAATGAGCATCACCGCCTGTTAAAATTATCTTCAAACCTCCAAAATTCTCCTCATACATGGCGATAAAACCTTCAATTTCGTTCAAAACGCCCTCCACCACCCCCACATGCATGGAGTCTTCGGTAGTATTTCCAATAAAGGTTTTTGGATGTTTTGCCTGTAGCAAAGGTAATTTATCGGTAAACGTTTTCAATGCTTTGTACCGCATTGCAATACCGGGAGAAATGGCCCCGCCAAGGTATTTGTTTTTTTTAGTTAAAAAATCGTAGGTAATGCAACTCCCTGCGTCAATGACCAAGACATGTTGCTCTGGAAATTGCAATGCAGCTGCACTTACCAGTGCTAAACGGTCCACTCCCAAAGTATTGGGACTGCCGTATTGGTTTATGAAAGGAATGCTGGAATTTTGGGTAAGTTGATAGGTTTGGAACCGATCTTGCAGAACTTTAAGACTGTCTTCGGAAAATTTACCAACCGCCGCAACAATGGCATGTGATAGTTCAGGAAAAGAATTCAACAACAGCTCTACGGATTCTTCAAAATCCTGAAGCAAGCATGTTTTATGATCCAAAACTTTTCCATCATCAAAAACGGCTAACTTGATTTTTGTATTTCCAACGTCAACAATAAGATTCATGCGGGTCCAAAAAGCCAAAAGTACAATATGGCCTGCCTATAAATTGTTAAGGCACTATTAAATTCACAAAAACAAAAAACCCAAGTACGGGACTTGGGCTTTTGTGCTTGGTGTGGTACCTCCAGGAATCGAACCAGGGACACACGGATTTTCAGTCCGTTGCTCTACCAACTGAGCTAAGGTACCTGCTTTTAGCGGGTGCAAATATAAATTTATTTTGGCTTTCCCAAAACAAAAATGACAAATAATGAGTAGCATTAGCCAACTCTCAATTGATAAGCATTCTTACTTCATTTTCCGCAATTTTGCAGTTTGCACCTGCTTTAGACGCTACCAATGCACCCACTGCACATGCTTTTTCCAATACAGAATTGGGGAATTCCTTATTAATGAACAGGCCTCCTATCAAGGTTGCCAAGAAGGAATCTCCGGCACCTACGGTATCTTCCACTTTCACCTTAAATCCGCTATGGGAAAAGTAGTTTTCTCCCAGCAGTAGGTCAGCGCCATGAGCTCCTTTTGTAACGCAAAGACCCTCAATCCCCATTGCTTCCTTCAACCAAAAAGCCATTTCCTTTAAAGAGGCATGGGGACCATTCAAATCCTTGACAATTTCCAACAATTCTTCATCGTTCATTTTCACGAACTGGGATTGTTTCATCAGATCCACGAGCACATCCAAGGTATAAAATGGTGGTCTCAAATTGACATCAAAAACTGAAAAACGGGATTCCTTTAAAAGCCCATAAAGTGTTTCCTTGCTTTTGGGACGTCGGCAAACAAGGCTACCAAAAATAAAAACTTCAGAATTCCTGACCATCGCAACTGTTTCGTCATCGGCTACTATGCGGTCCCAAGCTACCGGCTCGGTAATGATATAAGATGCCGTACCGCCCGCATTGACAGAAACCAAAACTTCCCCAGTTTTAAGCCTATCATCCCTTTGAATCCCTTTTGTTGGAAAACCTTGTTCCTTTAGATATTCGATGGCCTTTTTCCCTTCTGGATCAATTCCAATTTTACTAATGATAGCGGCATGATGACCTTGGGAGTGTAGCCTTAACGCTACATTAAGCGGAGCGCCACCAATGACTTTTTTATCTGGAAAAACATCCCAAAGGATTTCCCCATAACAAACCAACCGTGGGGTTCTATTCATCTTCAGGTACTAATTGCTTTTCCAGATCTTCCAGGGAAACCCCTTTGGTTTCGGGCATGATGAACATGACCCAAAGCAACTGAAAAACCATCATGATTGCAAAAAACAAGAACATGGTGCCAGCACCTATCTTGGCAATTAAAAATGGAACGGAGGAGGGAATGATGAATGCCAAAATCCAATGGGTCGACGTACCAATGGATTGTCCATAAGAACGTACATGATTTGGGAAAATTTCGGATATGTATACCCAGATAACAGCCCCCTGACCAATAGCATGTGCCCCAATAAAGACAAAAAGTGAAAGGGGCACCGTCATACCAGTCCAATTATAGAAAAAAGCCAGCGCCACAAACAAAAGCGAAACAATATAACCCAATGAACCTATATACATCAGTTTTTTTCGTCCCAGACGATCAATTAAATACATCCCCAATAGGGTGAAAATCAAATTGGCAATACCAATTCCTATGCTTCCCAAAAGTGCAGCTTGATCGGCCAGTCCAGCTTCTACGAAAATGCGTTTCGAATAATATAGGAACGCATTAATGCCCGAAAACTGGTTGAAAAAAGCAATAGCGAAAGCCAACAAAATAATGCGTTTGTATTTTTTTTGGAATATCGATTCGTTGGAACGCCCTTGCTCGACCTCTATGATCTGATCCACTACCTCGTGAGGATTACGATTGGGGTTGACCATTTTGGCAACATTTAGGGCTTCATCGATGCGTCCCTTTATAACCAACCACCTAGGGCTCTTTGGTACCCCAAATACCATGAGCGTATAAATAAAAGCCGGGAATGCCTCCACTCCAATCATCCAGCGCCAGCTATTAGTTTCAACGTAAGCACTAATTAGGTAATTTGAAATGAATGCCACCAAAATACCAAATACAATATTGAACTGGTAGGTCGCTACAAGTTTTCCCCTATTCCGTGCGGAAGCAATTTCCGAGATATAGGCAGGAGCTGCAATGGTAGAAGCTCCAACCCCTAGCCCCCCCAGAAACCGGAAGAGCGCAAATGTCCACGGGTCATTGGCCAACCCTGAACCAATTGCCGAAATGGTATAAAACAAACCAATCCAGATAAGTGTTTTCTTTCTTCCCAAGACATTGGTGGGAAACCCTCCAAACAAAGCACCGAAAATGGTACCGAACAACGCAGAACCCACAACCACATACCCGTGAAAATTATCATTACTGCCAAAAAGCTGATAGGAGCCCCACAAAGATTGTAGTGTCTGTTCAGCACCGCTGATAACGATGGTATCGAAACCAAAAAGAAACCCCGCAAGGGCAACGGTTAGGGACCAAAAAAATATTTTTCTATTCATTCCAAATGGATTTTATGGCGTTTAATTGCACATGAGCGAGTGTTTGACCCGTCCCCGTAATGCTTAAGGTGGTATAGGGTTGTATAGGGAAAACCTGATTGGTAAATACATAACGGCCTCCATCTATGAAAATTTCTACCGAGGAACGGTCTAAAATGATGCGAACCTCCACTTCTTCCCCCGAAGGAATGTAGGGTTGATTTTGGGGGTGCTTTCCAAAACTTTCCTCAAAATCCACAATGCCCGATTGTGACCTATCGAAAACCAAAGTTCCTGTATCTGGCCTCACTTCCAAAGAAATATGCCCTGAGGTATTTCCATAAACAACTTTAAGGGGTTTTGACAAGTCTGCATTAAAAGAAAAGTCCGTCTGCATAAAATCATCTCTTTGTAATGTAAATGTTTCTCTGAGAACAATTTCAGATGCAATTTCTATTTTGGAGGTTAAGCCTTCTAAAGTTTTCACGGGATAATTCCGCAGAAAATAATCCCCATTTTGAGTGATCAAAGACAAATTACGAGGAAGGGTCATGGAACTTCGCCAAGCTTCGGTTGGAGTATTGCGTGCATAATTCCAATTACTCATCCAACCAATAAATGTTCGATTTTTTAAAGGCAAATTGTTATAAGTGACCCCTGCATAATCATCCATCCCATAATCCAGCCATTTCGCTTGGTCTTGTTCTGAAGTAAACGTGATTCCGTTAAAATCACCAATAAAATACTGTGTGCCGGATCCTCCATTGGGAGCACCAGGGTTCATACTTATAAGTAACACCCATTTGGTTTCATCGGTACCTTCAACAAACAAAGGAAATAAATCGGGGCATTCCCATACGCCTCCATGTGCTCCTTGATTTTTACCAAATTCGCTCATCAATTTCCAGTCCTTCAGATTTGTGGATTCAAAGAATTTGGCGTGATCTCCGGCAACCAAAGTTAAAATCCATTTGGATTGGGCGGCATACCAAAAAACCTTTGGGTCCCTAAAATCCTTGAGCCCCTTATTTTGAATAACTGGATTGCCTCCGTACTTCGTCCAAGTATCCCCGTCATCGAGGCTGAAGGCAATCCCCTGGGTTTGAAAATCGTTGCGGCCTTGCTTTTCGCCGTCCATATTATGATAGGTGAAAATCGCCACCAATGGAGGGTTTTCAATAGTCCCAAAACCTGAAGTATTTTGGAGGTCCACCACTGCACTTCCAGAAAAAATGAGGCCGTGTTCATCTGGGTATAATGCTATGGGTTTATGCTCCCAATGGATCAAGTCTTGGCTAACAGCATGGCCCCAATGCATGGGCCCCCAAACAATGTCTTCGGGATAATACTGATAAAAAAGATGGTAAATCCCATGGTGAAAGACCAATCCGTTGGGATCGTTCATCCACTTGTTGGGAGGCGAAAAATGAAATTGAGGCCGGAAAGGCTCCTGGTAGTAGGTCGATACTGAATGGGGCTCTTCTGCCCCAGAAGACGAATCCACGTGTTTGTCCTTACAGGAAATCATCAAGACAATTGAAACAGCAAAAATGAGCCTGTTCATTCAAGTGAAATTTGCACAGCTAAAGATATGTTAAAAATTCAAAATTGGAAGTTACTTTGTAGAGTCTCTCTTGATCACGGAAGTTTCCAGAATTTTAGTTTGCGGTTCAAAAGCCAATCCTGCCTTTTTTGCCTTCATTTCCTTGCGGAGCAGCTTAAATGTTTTCCTCCCCATTTCATAACCGGGCTGATCGATAGTACTCAAGGAAGGCGTTATGGCTTGGGATAAAAACCAATTACTGAAGCCCATCACCGAAATGTCTTCAGGAACTTTGATCCCGTGTTCTTTGAAAACAGTCATTGCCCCCACCGCTGCCATATCGGTTACGGCAAAAATACCATCCACTTCCTTATTATCTTTCATAAGTTGTAGTGCGGCCCTTCGCCCATCTTCATAATCTACCCGTTCGCACATATATATTAAGGAAGAATCGTATGTTAAACCATGATCCTCTAAAGCCTTTTTGTACCCAAGAAATCGATCGATGGAGTTTTGTGGAAGCAAGGCTCCCCTGAAATGGGCAATTTTCTTACATCCAGAATCAATTAAAAATTTGGTAGCGTCGTAAGCAGCTTGGCGGTCGTTAATGATAATTTTGGAACAAGGAACCAGTTTCGATATTTTATCGAACATCACCAAAGGGATTTCGTGCTCCTTGATCTCCAGGAGGTGGGAGATATCTACGGTATCATTTGCAAGCGATATCATAATACCATCCACCCGCTTACTGATAAGCAAGTCTACCTGTTTTTTTTCGAGTTGGTAGGATTCGTTGGATTGAAGGATGATGACAAGGTAGCCCTTCCGTTCTGCTTCTTCAATGATGCCATTGATGACACTGGAAAAAAAGTGATGCACCACCTCAGGAATTATCAATCCAACGGTTTTAGACTCCTTGGTCCTGAGATTGACGGCAAAAACATTAGGCTTATAATGAAGTTTTTTTGCTTCTTCCTTAACCAGCGCTTTTGTTTTTTTACTAACGTCGGGGTAATTTTTGAGGGCTTTAGACACCGTGGTTACCGAAATTCCCAGATTTTCAGCGATTTGCTTTAATGTAACTTCTTTCATATTCTGAATTGAATATCGTAAGGTATCAAATATTATAATTTTGTTTCAATTTACACAATTGATTTGTTTGTGGGGAAATTTTGAAAGTAAAAAAACGAAAACGTTTTCGGATACTAAATCTGTGGTTTTGGATGCCAATTATTATGAAATTAAAAAAATTAATTGAAATTAGTACCGTGTATTGAGCGTCATGGTACGCATGGCCCATGTGGATTTTAGACAAAACCCCATAAAAAACCCGTAAGTAATTGATAATAAAGGCATAAATCAATCCCCTTCATCTCTTAGATCTCGTTATTTGGGAAAAGGTACGTAGGGAATTAGCTAAAAAGGGGATTGATTTTACCATAAATAATAGTTTAGAAGTGGGCAAATTGCTCAAAAAATTGTATATTTCGCCCCGAAAAAGTTAACAAAAACTTAATTTAACTAATTAAAAGTAAATACAGCAACCCTTTTTATAAACGAAAATTAACTTTAAACCGAAAACTATATGAAAAACAAACTACTAACTAAACTTTTGTTGCTCCCTGTACTACTCTTGTTGGGTGGTTCTGCTTTTGCGCAAATTACTGTTAGCGGGAATGTGTCCGACGCCAATGGCCCAGTTCCCGGAGTAAACATTGTTGTGAAAGGGACTTCCAATGGGGCTCAATCGGATTTTGACGGTAACTACACCTTAAATGACGTTGCAAATGATGCAACATTGGTGTTTAGTTACATAGGATATAAAACACAAGAAGTAGCAGTTAATGGCCAAAAGAACGTTTCTGTTACTTTGGAAGAGGATGTTGAATCTCTTGCAGAAGTTGTGGTTATTGGTTACGGTACTACTACCGTAAAAGATGCTACTGGTGCTGTTACTGCAGTTACTTCGGAAGATTTTAACCAAGGGGTTATCACTTCTCCTGAACAATTGATCCAGGGTAAAACTGCTGGGGTTCAAATTTCCCAAAGCAGTGGTGAACCCGGTGCAGGTATTGACATCCGTATCCGTGGTGCCAACTCGGTTCGTTCTAACAACAACCCTCTTTTTGTTGTAGATGGGGTGCCACTCTCTGGAGGCAATACTTCTGCAGAAGGCCAAAACATTGGTGTGGGTTCTAATTCTTCTAAAAACCCACTCTCGTTTTTGAACCCTAACGACATTGAAAGTATCAGTATCCTTAAAGATGCTTCCGCTACAGCCATCTACGGATCCCGTGGTGCAAATGGTGTTGTCTTCATTACTACTAAATCCGGTAAAGGTGCAAAAGGTAGTGGATGGGAAGTTTCCTCTTATTTGAGTGTTGCATCTGTTGCTAAAACCTTTGACCTTCTAGGTGCTAAGGAATACTTGGCGCAATCTGAAGCTTTCGGATTTAATGTAGCCGAAAGGAACTTCAAAAACAGTACCGATTGGCAAGACTTCATCTTTAGAACTTCAGCCTCTACCAATAACGATGTTTCCTATTCCAATAATTACGGAGATGGAAACCTTCGTGCCACTTTTGGTTACGGAAAAACTTTTGGAGTCGTAGAAAATACCTCTTTGGAGCGTATTACCGGTCGTTTGAACTTGAATCATCGTTTCTTCGATGACAAATTGAAACTAGGTTTGCAGTCGTCTATTTCACGAGTAAATGATGAAACTGCTCCAACTGGTGCCAGTGCAGGATTTAGAGGAGATCTTTTGGGATCTGCGTACTCCGCCAACCCTACTTGGCCTACTGGTCCAGACTTTGATGGTACTGGAGGTTTGTTGAGTCCAGCAACTGCTTTGGCTTACACCCAAAACGTTTCACATACCAACCGTTTGTTGGTGAATTTCTCCGCGGAATACGCCTTCATTCCAGAACTTTCAGCAAAAGTCAATTTAGGGTACGACACCTCAGAATCAACAAGAATTGCCGTAGCCTCTCCAAAAGCAAGAAACTTCGATCAAGGTGTATTTGGTAATGGTCTTGGAGCTTTAAATGATTTGAACACAGAAAGCCGACTGATAGAAGCTACCTTGAATTATAAGAAAGATTTCTCCAATTCCAGCCTTGATGTCCTTGCAGGTTATTCCTTCCAAGATTTCCAAAGAGATGGCCGTAACGTAAGTGCTTGGGGATTCTTTACCAATGATTTGAACGAAATGGGTGATGCCATCGAAAACTCTGCCAACGCAGTGGAATCCAAAATTTCCGGAGGCTACCAACAATATGGTTTGGCCGGAAACATCGCTGATGGAATATTCGTAAACCGTTTGTTCCCAGAACCAACTACCGATTTCATAACAGACTTTACCAATATTTCTGTAAAGTCGTTGTTTGGTGATACCTTTGATAACAAAGACGAATTGCAGTCTTTCTTCGGAAGAATCAATTACAGCATTGCCGATAAATACTTATTCACTGCTACTGTAAGGGCTGACGGCTCTTCCCGTTTTGGTGAGGACAACCAATATGGTTACTTCCCATCTGGAGCTTTCGCTTGGAAAATCAACAATGAAAACTTTGTAGGTGATGCAGTATCTACTTTGAAACTTCGTTTAGGTTACGGTATTACTGGTAACCAAGAAGGTTTGGGTTATGGCAACTTTACCCAAAGACAGCGTTATGCTGGTGGGGATGTCATTGGAGATGGTGGTGAAATCAACATTCCTGGTATTGTTGACGTATCCTTCCCTAACCCAGAATTGAAGTGGGAAGAAACAGTTCAATATGCCGCAGGACTTGACTTTGGTTTCAACAACGACCGTCTTAACGGTAGTGTGGATGTTTACCGTAAAGAAACCAAGGATTTGTTGTTCAACGTATTGGCAGCTCAGCCTTCCGTACAGCCATTCATCTTCTTGAACTTGCCAAACTCTTTGGTAGTTAACGAAGGAATTGAATTCAGCTTGGGTTACGATATCATCGATACCGATGACCTTAACTGGAATTTCAACTTCAACGTTGCCTACAACCAAAACATGGTGGAAGAACTGCAAGGAGAATTTGATGCAGGAACCATCCGAGGTCAAGGTCTTTCCCTAGCTTTTGCTCAAAAATTGAAAGCAGGCGAGCCTTTGTTCTCTTACTTCCTTCGTGATTTTGAAGGATTCGATCCTGTAACTGGACAACCCATCCAAACAGACGTTCAGGATTTCGTAGGAAAAAGTGCACTTCCAGACTTTACAGGAGGTTTCTCTACTGGATTCTCTTACAAAAACTGGACCTTGAATGCCTATTTCAACGGTCAGTTTGGACACTATATCTACAACAACACAGCTAACGCGTTCTTTACAGCAGGTGCCTTCCGAGGTGGTCGAAACGTTCCTTTAGACGTACTTACAACTGGAGAGTCTTTCGATGCTGCTGCTGACGTATCAACCCGATTCCTTGAAAGTGGTGACTTTGTGAGATTACAAAACGCTACTGTAAGCTATGCATGGCCATTAGATGATGAAGCCTTCTTCTCTTCCCTTGTCCTATCAGTAACAGGTCAAAACCTTTTTGTAATCACCGATTACTCCGGTTTGGATCCTGAAGTTAGTAGCTCACCAGCTGGCGCTGATCTTCTTAACGGTCTGCCAGTATTCGGAATTGACTACGCAGCCTATCCAAGACCAAGAACTTTTACATTTGGACTCAACGCAAAATTTTAAAAAAATGATTATGAAAAGAAACCTTTTTACAAACTTGAAGCCAATCTTCGCGATTGCGTTTCTATCCTTACTGACTGTTTCTTGTACCGATCTTCAAATCGAAGAAACCGACTCTATCATAGCGGAAGGTTCTACAGTATTTGAAGGAGTTGCCGATGTGGACGCATCGTTAACCAACCTGTACAATGACATTTATGGACAAATTGGAGACCAGGCCAACTGGTTTGCACTTAACGAAGTTTCAACGGATGAAACCTTAGTGCCAACTCGTGGTACGGACTGGGGTGATAACGGTATCTGGAGAACGCTTCATTCGCATACTTGGAGCCCAACCCACAAGTACGTTTTGGACACTTGGAACAACTTAAATCAGGATGTGTTCCGGGCCTCACAGATTATCGATCCATTAAGCAATCCCACTGCCGAACAAGAAGCACAAGCACGTTTCTTGCGTGCTTTCAGCATGTACTTTGTATTGGATATGTGGGGTGTTGCACCCTATCGTAATCCTACAGATGGCGCTGATATAGACCCCTCTGTGCTTTCAGCTTCTGAAGCATATCAGTTGATTATTGACGACTTAAATGCTGCCATCCCTAACCTTCCTTCAAGAGGGCCTAGCGATGACAATAACAGAGCGTGTAAAGCCGCTGGTTATTTCATGTTGGCAAAAGCCATGCTTAACGCTGAGCGTTACACCGGAAGTACACCAAACTATCAAGGCGTTGTAGACGCTGTTAATGCTATTGGTACTGAAGGTTTTGGATTACAAGCTGGATACTTTGACTTGTTCAAACAGGATGTTAACAACGAAACCATCTGGTATGCCAACACCGGTGTTGGAAACCGTATCTGGAACGGATTACACTACAACCAAAACTCTCCCGATAATACTGGAGGTGGATGGAATGGTTTTACAACTTTGGCCGAGTTCTACGATAGCTTCGAAGGAAATCCAAATTCCAACAACGTTGGTGACGGACAAGAAGAACGTAGGGGTTGGGTGCCTGATGCTGCTACTGCCAACTCCCAAAACCTTGGTATTGGTTATGGATTCTTGATTGGACAGCAGTACGAGGAAGATGGAACTATTCTTAAAGATCGTCCAGGTAACCCATTGGTATTTACTAAGGAATTACCAGGTCTTTCCGGTAATGGTGAAAATACTGGTATTCGTATCATCAAGTATCACCCTGGTGATGACGGTGGTTCTTTCCGTGGCCATGAAATCGTTTTCCGTTATGCAGATGCTCACTTAATGAAAGCTGAAGCCATGATGCGTATGGGTGGTGATGCCACTTCCATGGTAAATGAATTGAGAACGTTGCGTGGTGCTACTCCACTAGGTAGTGTTAGCGAATCTGATATGCTTGCCGAGCGTGGAAGAGAGCTTTACATCGAATTCTGGAGAAGGAATGACTTACTACGTTTCGGACAATTTACAAGAGATTGGGAATTCAAAAACCCAGAATCTGTAGGAGACACCAAATGGAATTTATATCCAATTCCAATTAACGCGTTGCTCTCTAATCCGAACTTGGTACAAAATCCTGGCTACTAGTCCATAAAATAATAGTTTTAAAAAAGCCACCTTTTAAAGGTGGCTTTTTTTATTATTAATATTTTATTAATCTTTTTTAGGTTCTATTATACCATGGTATACTGCCAAAGTTTTAATTTAGCAAGCCAGAAATTGGCTTGAAAAGATGCACCAAACGTTAATCTGTTCCATAAAATTCGCGCTGATACACCTTGGTTTGCTGTGTGTGTTTTTTACCCTTTATAGCTGTCAAAAAAACAACCAAAGCCTATTTGAATCTTTGCCAAGTTCGGAAACCGGTATTACTTTTCAAAATCGCATTACCTCCACACCCCAATTGAACATTCTTAATTACATCTATTTCTATAATGGAGCTGGAGTGGCAGCTGCGGATTTTAACAATGATGGCCTGGTAGATCTTTACTTCACCGGGAATCAGGTGGCCGACCAGTTGTACCTCAACAAAGGAAACTTCAAATTTGAAGACATCACACAGAAGTCTGGCATCAACAATACAGAAGGATGGTCCAATGGGGTAAGCATCGTAGACATCAACCAAGATGGATGGATGGATATTTACATAAGCAAAGTAGGGAACTTCAACGAAATTCAAGGTAAAAACCGCTTGTATTTGAATTTAGGGATTTCTTCAGAGGGAATCCTCACTTTTAAAGAAGTGGCGCATCAGTACGGTTTGGACTTTGTAGGTTTTTCAACACAAGCTGCCTTCTTCGATTATGATTTAGACGGGGATTTGGACCTCTATCTGCTGAACCATAGTACCAACCCAAACCAAAATTACGGTCAAGGAAATAAACGGAGCATTCCCAACCGTGAGTCTGGGGACAAATTCTTTGAGAATCTGGGCGGTACGTTTACAGACGTTTCAGAGCAAGTAGGAATATTCCAGAGCAAAATTGGATACGGTTTGGGAGTTTCCATCAGCGACCTCAACAATGATGGGTTCCCCGATATCTACGTAAGCAATGATTTTTATGAGAATGATTACCTGTACCTAAACCAAGGCAATAAAACATTCAAGGAAATCATTCATTCCGATGGGCAATCCATAGGCCATACTACCCACTATTCGATGGGCAACGACATCACCGACATAAACAATGATGGCTTTACAGACATCATCTCGGTAGATATGCTCCCTGAAGATCCGGAGACTTATAAAACTTCTGGGATGGAATTTAACTATCAGATCTACAATAACTACATCCAAAATGGTTATAGTTATCAATACATGCAGAACGCCCTTCAACTCAATAATGGAAATGGTAGTTTTAGTGAAACAGGCTATTTAAGTGGTCTTGCCGCCACCGAATGGTCTTGGTGCCCATTGATTGCCGATTTGGACAATGATGGTTACAACGATGTTTTTATTACCAATGGCATCTTGGGAGCCACTAATGACATGGACTTTATTAGCTTTATTGCCAATGACAACATCCAAAAATCCCTAGGACAAGGCATGACCGAAAAAGAGATGGCATTCATCGATAAAATTCCTCAAAAGAAAACCCCAAATTATTTTTTCAAAAACCTTCATAACAATCAGTTTGAAAATGTTACGGAAGATTGGTTTCAGAAAATACCCTCATTCAGCAATGGAGCTACCTACACCGATTTGGACAATGACGGGGATTTGGACTTGGTGGTGAACAATGTGAACGAACCCGCTTTTGTGTTAAAAAACAACTCCAACCTAATTTTCCCTGACCGCCGTTTTCTAAAATTGAATTTTGATGGACCTTCAAACAATAAAAGTGGTATTGGTGCAAAGGCCATTCTTTTTGCAAATGGAAAAAAAATAACCAGGGAAAATTTTACGACCCGGGGTTACCTTTCTTCAGTAGCTCCCTTACTTCACTTTGGACTGGATAGCATCCCTAAAATAGATTCCCTCCACATTGTTTGGCCCGATCAAAAATTTCAACGATTCGATTCAATGGGTACAAACCAAACCCTAACCGTAAAGTATAACGAAGCCAAAGGAAATTACCTTTCGTTTAATCCTTCGGTCAGTTCAAGTCTTTTTGTAAAAGACAGTATTATTGTACCCTACAAGCACCAAGAAAACCCTAATATTGAGTTTAACCGGGATCCATTACTCCCTTTTTCCATGGCCAATGAAGGGCCGGATGTTGCCGTCGCCGACGTTAATAATGATGGGAAAGAAGATGTTTTTTTTACAGGAGCAAAGGGTCAGGCCTCCCAATTATGGGTGCAACAAAAAGAGGGCACCTTTTTAAAGCAGCAAGAAACACTATTTGAAGAAGACGCCCTAAGTGAAGACGTTTCGCAAATTTTCTTTGATGCCAATAATGATGGTTTCAAAGATCTTTTGATCGTTAGTGCCGGCAATGAGTTTGAAACCGGACCCGCGCTTTCCCCAAGGTTGTACTGGAACAATAAGGGATTCTTTACCAAGGATTCAGTTGCTTTCAAAAATGTGTACACCAATGCTTCCAAAGTAGTTGCAGTGGATGTGAACAATGACCATCATATGGATGTTTGCATTCTTTCCAATGCGGTTCCCCATAAATTTGGTCACACGCCCAAGCAGTACCTCTTTATCAATGATGGACACGGAAACTTTACCAACGAAACTGCAAAATTGGCCCCAGATTTTGCGGAAATTGGAAACTGCAATGCCATTGTTTGGACCGATTTCAACAATGATGGATATATGGATGCGGTAGTAGCGGGCAATTGGATGCCCATTTCGGTATTTATAAACGATGGGCAAAAACTTCTCTTGCAAAAGGGTAATGGCCTGGATCTAACCCACGGATGGTGGAATACCGTTAAAACCGCCGATTTTGATCATGACGGGGACATCGATATTATTGCCGGGAATTGGGGATTGAATTCACGATTGAATGCCTCCGAAAGCAAACCGATTACCCTCTACAAAAAGGATTTTGACAATAATGGTTCAGAAGAAACCGTAATTACCTATTATTATAAAGGGAAAGAAACCACCCTTGCTTCTAAGGAAGAACTCGCAAAACAAATGCCCTTTTTGAACAAGAAATACCTGTCCTATCGCGATTTTGCTAAAGCATCCATTACCGATCTCTTTTCCGAAGAGAAAATGAAAACTGCGCTTCAAAAAAAAGTATTCGAATTGGGCAGTTGCTATTTTGAAAATTTAGGCAATACTACCTTTAAAAAACACCTGCTCCCTTTCGGGGCACAAGTTTCAACCGTCAACGATATTTGGGTGGAAGATTTCAATGGTGATGGCCATTTAGACCTTCTTCTGGTTGGAAATAATTTTGAAATCAGTACCCAATTGGGACGTATGGATGCCTCGCACGGCACCTTGCTATGGAATGATGGCAATGGTAATTTCTCGGAACAAAGAAATGAAATGATACCAATCCCCGGTGCCTGCAGGAACATAGAAAAATTAATGATCGCCGAAGTACCCTATTGGGTTATTGCACGAAATAACGAAACCCCTATTTTCATAAAAAAGAATTGATTGATATGCACACGAAGTTTTTTAAATTAACAACTATTTGCATCACTTTTGTTTGGTTGGGTTGTACCGATAAAACACAAGAAGACCCTAAAGAAAAAACTGCAGAAACCCCATTATTTTCGTTGGTAGATTCTGCTACTTCCAACATTACATTTACCAACGTGGTCGAAAACCAAAAGGATTTTAATATTTTCAAATACCGCAATTTTTATAATGGTGGCGGTGTGGCCATAGGCGATATCAACAATGATGGGTTGGCCGATATTTACCTCACCGCCAACATGGGGAAAAATAAATTGTACCTCAACAAAGGAAATATGGTGTTCGAGGACATTTCGGCCAGTGCTGGTGTTGAAGGCAACAAGCCATGGTCTACAGGTGTGGTCATGGCCGATGTAAATGCCGATGGTTTGTTGGATATCTATGTGAGCAATGCCGGAAACATGGAAGGCGAAAACCACAACAACGACCTCTACATCAACAATGGCGACTTAACCTTTACCGAAAAAGCAAAAGAATACAATTTGGCCGAAACGGGTTTTACTACTCAAGCTACTTTCTTTGATTATGACAAAGACGGCGATCTGGATGCCTACATTTTGAATAACAGCAACATCCCGGTAAGTAGCCTTGGGTTTGCCCATCAAAGAAATGTTAGGGCACAGGACTGGAATGTGCCAAAAATGTTCCGTGGTGTGGGCGATATGCTGTTGCGCAATGACGGCAACACCTTTACCGACGTGAGTGAAAAAGCAGGAATTTATGGCAGCCTTATTGGTTTTGGCCTTGGGGTAATGGTTAGTGATGTTAACAACGACCTGTGGCCAGACATTTATGTTTCAAATGACTTTTACGAACGGGATTACCTTTACATCAACAACCACGATGGAACCTTCACGGAAGATATCAAAAATTGGACTTCCCACCTTTGCCTATCGGCCATGGGCATCGATATGGCCGATATCAATAATGATGGAAACGCCGATATTTTCATCACCGATATGCTACCCGACGGGGACGAACGTGTTAAGTCGGTCATGGAATTTGAGGGGTATAACGTCTTCAATCTGAAACAGAGCAAGGACTTTTACCAACAATACATCCAAAATACCTTGCAATTGAATAATGGCAATGGAAGTTATTCTGAAATTGCGTACTTCAGTGGCCTCTCTGCAACCGATTGGAGTTGGTCTGGACTCATCTTCGACATGGACAACGATGGCTTTCGGGATATTTATGTCACCAACGGCATCAATCACGACCTAACCGATCTGGATTTTGTGGATTTCTTCGCCAACGACATTATCCAAGATATGGCTCTT
The DNA here is from genome assembly GCA_002440705.1 of Flavobacteriaceae bacterium UBA6268. GTDB lineage: Bacteria > Bacteroidota > Bacteroidia > Flavobacteriales > Flavobacteriaceae > DJVA01. The sequence goes on from DJVA01000031.1 coordinate 52,908, forward strand.
ACTGGTCGAAAAGAAGCCATCGACTCCATCATTGCCAAAATGCCCGTAGTGCCTGTTCCAAATTACGCCTTCAAAAACAACCACGACCTCACCTTTAAGAACATGGCTGGGCCCTGGGGCTTGGGCGTGCCTAGTTTATCCAATGGGGCTGCCTACGGCGATCTGGATAACGACGGGGATTTAGACATTGTGGTTAATAATGTTAATATGGAAGCCTTTGTATATGAAAACCATACCGACCAATTAAATGGATACAATTACATCAAACTGAAATTTGAAGGATCCGAAAAAAACCCATTTGCAGTCGGGACAAAGGTGAAAATGTATTACGATACTAATGTGGTGATGCAAGAATTGATCCCTTCCAGGGGATTCCAGTCTTCCATGGAATATCCCATGACCATTGGGTTGGGAAACTCATCCATGATCGATTCGATCCGTGTGATTTGGCCCGATGCAAAAACTGCCAAAATATCCAACGTCCCCGTAAACCAAACCCTAACATTAGTATACAGGGATGCCCAAGAGACCTACAAAATTCCAAAGAGGGAAACTCACAAAACCTTTTTAAGCGAACTTCCAAATAACCAGCTTACTAAACACGAAGAAAACACCTATAACGATTTTGATTATGAAGGCTTGATTGCCAAAAAAGTCTCCCAGGAAGGCCCATGTCTTGCGATTGGCGACCTTAATGGCGATGGCAATGAGGATGTATTTGTTGGTGGTGCCAAAAACCAGGAAGGAAGCCTTTTCATGCACCATGGCAACGGTTCCTTAACCCTCAAGAAAGATACAGCCATTTCAAAAGACAGTTCCTTCGAGGATACAGCTGCAGCTTTTTTTGATGCCGATGGGGATGGCGATTTGGACTTAATGGTAGGGTCGGGAGGAAATCAGGTGGACGAAATGGAGCGCGAAAGTGTTCGCCTGTATTTGAATGATGGAAAGGGAAACTTCAGTAAAGGAACCCTTCCAAACTTAACCAATACATACAACATTTCAGCCATTGCGCCACAGGATGTAGATCAGGACGGAGACCTGGATGTATTTATCGGTTCCAGAAGCATTGTGGGGGTTTATGGAATGGACCCGAAGCATTTCTTTTTGGAAAATCAAGGAAATGGAGTGTTTGTGGATGCTTCACAAAAGGCAACGGCCGAGGTCGTCGCAAGCGGCATGATTACGGACGCTAAATGGATCAATGTGGATGCTTCTCCCGAAAATGAATTGATTACCGTTTCCGACTGGGGTGCTCCAAGGGTTTATAAGTTTGAAGGTGGGCAATTGAAAAGGCAGGCCTCTTCCTTAGAGGAATTGGAAGGTTGGTGGAACATCATTTACCCGGTCGATATTGACGGCGATGGCGATCAAGATCTAATTTTGGGTAACCAAGGAAAAAACCTCCATTACAAACCTTCCAAAGAAAATTACATGAAAATGTGGGTCAATGATTTTGACAATAACGGTACCTTCGAGCAAATCGTTACCCAAAACCTGAACGGAAAGGACATGCCCATTCACCAAAAAAGGGAATTGACCACTCAGATGGTTTCTCTTAAAAAACAAAACCTCAAGGCTTCGGAATATGCCAAAAGGTCCATTCAGGAATTATTCCCCGAATCGGTTTTGAAAAATACCACGGTAAAAGAAGTCACCACTTCAGAGACCCTTTTGGCCATCAACGATGGAAAAGGTTCCTTTACTACGAAAGCCCTACCTTCCAGAACCCAACTTTCGTGTGTTTGTGGGATTACCTGTAGCGATGTCAATAACGATGGAACTATGGACATCATCTTGGGAGGGAACGATTACGATTTCCGCCCACAGTTTTCCCGATTGGATGCCGATTATGGAAGCGTTCTGTTGAATGATGGCAAGGAAGGGTTTCAATGGCAGGACTACGAAAAGACCGGTTTTTTCATCAAAGAAGAAATCAAACACATCCAGCAGTTCAAAGATGCACAAGGCCGCGCTTACGTTATTGTGGCCATCAACAACGAAAAACCCCGAGTGTATAAAATGGGCGAATGACACGAAATCTTTTAAAATATTACGGTCTCTGCTTAATTTTGCTGCTTGTCTCTTGCAAAGAACAGGAGCCGTCAAGCTTGTTCCATTTGCTTCCATCATCACAATCGGGTGTCGATTTTCAAAACACTGTGGTGGAAACCGACTCCTTGAACATTTTGGACTATCTTTATTTTTACAACGGAGGTGGTTTGGCCATGGGCGATATTAACAACGACGGACTTCCCGATCTCTATTTTTCTTCCAATCAACAAAAAAACCATCTCTATCTTAATAAAGGAAACCTAAAATTTGAAGACATTTCAGAAAAGGCTGGCGTAAACGGCAACAGCTCCTGGAATACAGGTGCCATTATGGTAGATGTGAATGGGGACGGGTGGTTGGACATTTACGTAATGGCAGTGGTTGGCATCAATGGTTTTGAAGGGCATAATGAATTGTTTGTCAATAATAGAGACAATACCTTTACAGAACTTTCTGCACAATATGGACTCGATTTGCAATGTTATGGTACCTCCGCCGCTTTTCTAGACTACGATTTGGATGGCGATTTGGATCTTTATGTGTTGAACCATGCCGTACACACCCAAGAATCGTTTGGAAGGGCCCAAATCCGTAACCAACGGAATGAGAAAACCGGCGACAGGTTGCTGCGAAACGATGGTAACCGATTTACCGACGTAAGTGAAGAGGCAGGAATTTACGGCGGTATCAATGGTTATGGCCTAGGCGTTTCGGTGGCCGATTTCAATCAGGATGGCTATCCGGATATTTATGTTGGGAACGATTTTCATGAAGATGATTATTTTTACCTTAATAATGGCGACGGTACCTTCACGGAAAGCCTAAAGACTTATTTCGGACACACCAGCAGATTCAGTATGGGGAATGATGCGGCCGACATCAACCACGACGGATGGCCCGACCTGATTTCACTGGATATGCTCCCAGAAGACGATGCTGTTATCAAATCATCAGAAGGGGACGACATGTACCAAACCCTGAAAATGCGTACCCAACAGTACGGGTATCACTACCAATATAGCCGAAACATGTTATTTGTGAGCGACCCCGAAAAAGCCTACTCCGAAACAGCACTGCTTAGCGGCATTGCTGCAACCGATTGGAGTTGGAGTGCGTTATTTGCAGATTATGATCTTGATGGGGAACAAGACCTTTTCATCTCCAATGGAATTCCAAAACGTCCAAACAATCTGGATTATATTAAGTTCATTTCCAACGACCAAATACAGCAAAAACTGAACGATGGCCGGTTGGTAGACCAGAAAGCCCTAGAGATGATGCCCTCCGGAAAGGTCTGCAATTATTTTTTTAAAGGCAACAAGGAATTACTTTTTACAGATGTTTCCAAAGCTTGGGGGGTAGCCCAACCTTCCATTTCGGGGGCTACGGTTTTAGGGGATTTGGACAATGATGGCGATTTGGATTTGGTAACCAACAACATCAATGAACCCGCAAGTATCTACATCAACCAATCAAAGAATGCATCCTATTTGGAGCTTAAATTTGATTACCCCGGAAATAACCCACAAGGGTATGGAACCAAAGTTTATTGCTACCTCGAGGGAAAGCTTCAGTACAAAGAATTGTATACCGTTAGAGGATTTCAGGCTTCCTCCGAACCACTCATCCACTTTGGCCTAGGAACTGCCAAACAGGTAGATTCTCTTACCATTGTATGGCCCAACCGTACCCAGCAAACCTTAAAAAATGTTCCAACCAATCAATTGTTGGTCCTTAAACCAGAAAACACCACCCCCTTTAGCTATACCCATGGAAAAAAATTGACACTATTTCAGAAAGTGGAAACCAACTTGGGAATTGATTATGAGCACAAGGAAGACGAACACACCGATTTCAACTATCAAAAACTAATTCCGTACGAGGTTTGCGATCGCGGACCCGCAATGGCAGTGGGCGACTGGAATGGGGATGGGCTTGAAGATGTTTTTTTGGGGGGTGCCCACAACCAAAAAAGCCAAATTTTTATTCGAAAAGGAAGGGCCTTTGAGCGTCTCGAATTTCCTGAAATGGCTAAAGACTCTGCCTCAGAAGATGTTTCTGCTACGTTATTTAACGGAAATCTCATTGTTGGCTCTGGGGGCAATGTAGTCTCTCCTTCCAAAAAAATCCTCTTAAATCGATGGTACAAATACTCGGGCGAGGGCTCCCAAAATCTTACAGGCACTTATGAAAATACAGAGATTGTGACAGAACACGATGGCTACTTATTTATTGGGAACCATTCCACACCCCTTGATTTTGGATCGGAAGTGCCCTCCTACATTCTCAAACCCAATGGTGCAAAGCAAGAACTTTCAATAAAAGGGATGGTTACCAATGCCCTGTGGGACGATTTTGATGCCGATGGGGAAATCGATCTGATTGTGGTAGGCGAATGGATGGACCCTGCGTTTTTCAAAAACAACAACGGTAATTTCGAGGAAGTGTACCCATTAAAACAATCGCTGAAAGGGCTTTGGGAAAGCATCGTCCCTTTTGACATCGATGGGGATGGAGACAAGGATTACCTCCTCGGAAACTGGGGATTAAATAGCAAGTTTACAGCTACAGCGAAATCCCCGATGAAAATGTACTATGCCGATTTTGACCAAAACGGCAATACCGAAACCATAGTTGCCGTTCAGAAAAATGGCAAATACTTTCCGCTTCTTGGATTGGATGACCTAGCCGGTCAAATGGTTTTCTTGAGAAAAAAATTTAATAATTATAAAGACTTTGCAGGAAAAACCATCGAAGAAATTATGGGAGACAAACTTTCAATGGCGAAGGTTTACGAAGTAAACAACTTGGCATCTGGATTTTTGCGAAATACCAATAACTCCTTTACTTTTGAGCCGTTTCAGAGTCCAATGCAATGGGCCCCGATTATGGCATGGACGGTATTTGACTTTAATGGCGATGGAAAAGAAGAAGCGCTTGCCGGTGGTAATTATTTTGGCGTCATCCCATTCCATGGCCGGTTTGATAGTTTTCCCGGAGCGTTGATTGCTTCTGAAAAGGAGATTACATTAGGCAGTGATATCGGTCTCGAATTAACCCAAAAATCGGTTCGGCATTTAACAATCTTACATATAAATCAACAGCCCTATTTACTAGTGGTCTACAACAATGAAAAAGCAGAAGTTTATGAAATCAAGCGGTAAGTTTTTAGTAGTAATGATGGTATTTATTTTGGCAAGTTGTCAAAAAGATCAACCTATTTCCATAAGCAGCGTCGATTATCAAAATGAAGTGGATAAGGTTACCGAAATCATGGTTCATGATATTTTTTCGCCCCCTGTAGCTAGTAGAATTTACGCCTACCCTAACATTGCTGCCTACGAAATTATTGCACAAAATGACCCCAATTACCAATCTCTCTCAGGGCAAATTAAACACTTATCCCCCATTCCAAAAAATGAGGATCCCAATGTGAATTATGCCCTTGCAGCATTGGTAGCGCACATGGACGTAAGCAAGTCGGTTATTTTTTCTGAAGAACGCATGGAAGCCTATCGCGATAGTCTTTATGCAGTGTGGTCCAAGCAAAACCCAACGGAGTTTGAAGCTTCCAAAAATTTTGGAATGAAAGTATCGGAGCACATCAAAAAATGGATGGATGGCGATAGTTATAAGGAAACGCGAACCATGCCAAAGTTTACGGTCATTACCGAAGATCCTTCCCGTTGGCAACCTACCCCTCCCGCCTATATGGATGGAATTGAGCCACATTGGAATAAAATTCGCCCCTTCGTATTGGATTCATCAGCTCAATTCAAACCAGTACCTCCGCCTGCTTTTTCAATGGAAGAAGATACCCCATTTTACAAAGAGTTGAAAGAAGTATACGATACCGGGAAACACATTACGGAAATTGGCGATGAATCTGAAGAAGTACAAATTGCAAAATTTTGGGATTGCAATCCCTACGTTTCCGTAACCCGTGGCCATTTAATGTTTGCCACCAAAAAGATTACCCCAGGGGCCCATTGGATTGGCATAACCGAAATTGCTTGCCGCCAGGCCCAAAGTGATTTCAATGAAACTGTCTATGCCTACACCAAAACATCCATTGGTATTTTTGATGGCTTCATCAGTTGTTGGGATGAAAAATACCGCAGTAACCTTATCCGTCCCGAAACCCTCATCAACCAACATATTGATGAAAACTGGAAGCCCATTCTGCAAACGCCTCCTTTTCCAGAATACAGCAGTGGACATTCGGTAGTTTCTGGCGCATCAGCCACGGTGCTCACGAGTATATTTGGCGATAATTTTAAGTTTCTGGACGATACCGAAGTTCCTTATGGTTTGCCCATGCGCACATTCCCTTCGTTCATAGATGCTTCCAAAGAAGCGGCCATAAGCCGCATGTATGGTGGAATTCATTATCGGGCAGCCATAGAAAATGGTTTACAGCAAGGGTTTAAAGTGGGCGCTTTGGTCAATGAAAAACTTCAAATGAAGGTACAATAGCCCATGAAAAAAATAGCATGGCTTTTTGGCCTCCTATTGGGCCTTTTCCTAATGTGGTATCTCTTCCTGAAAGCAGAGCACTATCAGGTTTCATTTACTACAAAACAACCCCCCGGGGTTGTCTTCCAACATATTTTGGATTGGCCAACCTATGGGAAAAAGGACTCGCTTGAAATAGCTTTAATCGCAACCAATCGGTATTCGAGGATTGAGCAAAAAGTAATGGTAAACGATTCCACATTCAATTATGTTTGGGACTTAAACCGCATCAACGATTCTTTAACAAAAGTTACTGCCCGTATTCGTGATTTGAACCATCCTTGGGCTCAAAAGATCCAAACCCCATTCATTCAGAACAATTTCGTGAAGGGCAGTATCCGCAATGTCGAAAATGTAGGAAAGCAGCTGCTCAAAAAATCTGAAAACTTTAAGGTCGATTCGTTCTCGGACACGCTTTTCCAAAGTAAGTTTTGTACCTACATTTCAATAAAATCGACCGTAAAAACCAAAGCTCAAACCATGTTAAGGGACATCAGTTTGGTGATGGGTTACATCAAGGATCACGAAATCCCCTTGGACGGTGATCCCTTTTTGGAGGTGACTGAATGGAATCAGGAAAACGACAGCATACGGTTTAACTTTTGTTTCCCCATTCAAAAAAGGGACAGCCTCCCCCCTAACGCAAACCTGCTTTTCAAAGAAACCAAACCTATCAAAGCTTTAAAAGCCACCTTTCACGGCAATTACCGAATTTCCGACCAGGCTTGGTACTATTTGTTGGACGAAGCTTTCCGAAAAAACCGAACAGTCATTCCACTGCCCATAGAACTCTATCTTAACGATCCCCATGTTGGGGGAAATAGCCTAGATTGGAAAGCACATATTTTGTTACCTTTAGGGGAAAAAACAGAATGATCCAATTTATTTTCCGCCTTGCCATTGTGGCGATCCTTTTTTCCTGTTCTGAAAAGGAAACGCTTCCTACGAGCGTAACTTCACCTAATGGAGCCATAGAAATCACCTTCCAACTTTCTGAAAACGGGGCTCCCAATTATTTGGTCTTCAAGGATGGAAAGAAAATCATAGATACCTCTTTCATTAGTTTTGACTTTAAGGATGCCGCATCATTGAAAGAAAACCTAGAACTCCTAGCTTCCAAAACAGTCGAATTCGACGAAACATGGGAAATGCCCTGGGGAGAACAAAAATCAGTTCGCAACCACTATAATGAACTTAGGTTAGAACTTGGCGAAACTACACCGGCCAAACGTCGTTTCAGCATTGTGTTTCGCGCTTTTGATGACGGGATCGGATTTCGGTACGAATTCCCGGAAGACCCCACGTATTCCGAGCTAACTATTACTGATGAAAATACCCAGTTCAATCTTACTGGAGACCATCAAGTTTGGTGGCAACCAGGCGATTGGGATATTTATGAACACTTGTATAACGAAACGTCGTTTTCAAAAATTGATGCCCTTTCCAAAAGAAACGATCCCAATCTCATTGCTACGTACATCCCAGAAAATGCCGTCAATACTCCAGTTACAATGAAAACGGCCGAAGGAACCTACCTGAGCTTTCATGAAGCCGATTTGACCGATTATCCTGGCATGACACTAAAAGTTGATGCTAAAAACCTTTCCATGACAAGCGAATTGGTGGGTTCGGAACGATTGCAAGCAAAAGCCAAAGTGCGATTGCCCTTTGAAACCCCATGGCGAACCATTCAAATTGCCAATAAACCCGGCGATTTGATAGAGTCTAAGATGATCCTCAACTTGAACGACCCTAATAGTATTGGTGATGTAAGTTATTTTACCCCAATGAAATATGTAGGCATCTGGTGGGAAATGCATCTTGGGAAATCTACCTGGGACATGGAAGGAAGTCAGAACATGAACACCTTTACTGAAGGCGAAAAAGGGTCCAGCCGTCATGGTGCTACGACTGAAAATGCAAAAAAATATATTGATTTTGCAGCAGCTAACGGAATCAAAGGCTTGTTGGTAGAAGGATGGAATACGGGTTGGGACCGATGGATCAACATTCCAGACCGTGAAGGGGTCTTTGACTTTGTAACGCCTTACACAGATTATGACCTTGCTACCATTACCGCCTATGCCAAAGAAAAAGGGGTGCAGTTAATTATGCATCACGAAACTTCGGCAGCACCAAGGAGCTATGAAAAACAGATGGATACCGCCTACTCCCTGATGAAAAGCTATGGAATCCATTCAGTAAAAACAGGCTATGTAGGCAAAATCATCCCAGAAGGGGAATACCATCATGGGCAATGGATGGTCAATCATTATCAAAAAGTACTGGAAGAAGCTGCCAAAAAACAAGTGGCCATCAACGCCCACGAACCCATCAAGGCCACTGGAAAAAGACGCACATTCCCTAATGCCATTTCAAGGGAAGGACTGCGTGGGCAAGAGTTCAATGCGTGGGCCAGCGATGGTGGCAACCCGCCGGGACACCTTTCAATAGTAGCCTTTACTAGAATGCTTGCTGGCCCTATCGACTTTACACCCGGAGTGTTCAATATCAAATTCAACGAATACAAAAAAAACAACCAAGTAAACACCACAATGGCCCATCAATTAGCACTTTATGTGGTAATTTACAGTCCCATACAAATGGCGTGCGATTTGCCCGAGCACTACATGAAAGATGGGAAAATCCATCCTGCATTTCAATTCATTACCGATGTAGGGGTGGATTGGGAAACAACCAAGGTGCTGGATGCTGAAATTGGTGATTTCGTGATTATTGCCCGAAAAGAGCGAACATCCTCCAATTGGTTTGTTGGGGGTATTACGGATGAAAATGCCCGTGAAGCAACCCTCGATTTTGGTTTTTTGCCCGAGGGAAAAACATTTGTTGCCAAAATTTATAAGGACGCTGAAAATGCAGATTGGGATGAAAACCCAGAAGCTTATTCCATAGATTCGATGGATATTACCAGGACCACCCAACTGAAAATAAAAATGGCCCCTGGAGGTGGTTTTGCAATCAGTCTTTTTGAGGAATAAATGGAACACAACTTCAATCCCCTTTATCAGAAAGCCATTGCGCTGCTACACGACCTCACCACCAAGGAGGGCCTATTGGCCAGTACCATCGAAGCCGATAATTACAAACGCATTTGGGCTAGGGATAGCATCATTTGCGGATTGGCAGGTTTATGGATTGACGACCCCATTCTAATTGAAGGCCTTAAAAACTCATTACTTTCCTTAGCAAAAGCTCAAAATGCCCAAGGAATGATCCCCTCGAATGTCTTGCCTCATACGGACGATGTTTCCTTCGGAAGTTTGGTGGGTCGTATCGATGCCAACACTTGGTTTATTGTGGGAAGTTGCCTTTACTATGAACATACCAAAGATGAAACTGCATGGGAAATCCTAAAACCCTGTATCCAAAAATGCCGTCTTTTTTTGAAGGCGATAGAGATGAATGCCAAGGGTTGGCTTTATACACCGCTTAGTGGTAATTGGGCCGATGAATATCCCATTCACGGATACACCCTTTATGATAATGTCCTTAGATTGTGGGGCGAGCAATTATGGGGAACCCTCACAAACGAAAAACAAAATGGTTTTGAGTTGCTTATTGAAAAAACAAAAACCAATTTTTGGCCGTCAACAAAAACTGAGGAGAAATTAAGGTATCAGCCGCTTGCTTTTGAAAAGGCGCTTCAAAAAAAACCCAAGCATTTTGGAGCTTTCATTCTTCCGGGCATCTACGATTTGCGCTTTGATGCCGCCGGAAATGCTTTGGCCTTGCTGTTTTTCAATATGGAGGAATCACAAAAAATGGCCCTTTCCGAATTTGTAGCCACCTTACCTAACCATCTGGTTCCTGCCTTCTGGCCCATGACAACCCCTGAAAGTGACGACTGGTACCTGTTGGAAGACAATTATTCTTTCAGCTTCAAAAATTATCCGGGCGATTTTCACAATGGGGGTATTTGGCCTGTTTGGATGGGGCTATTTAGTTTAGGCTTAGCACAGCATGGATGCCATGAAGCAGCAAAAAAAATTGTCGATTCGTTTATAAATATACTGAGCCAAAATCCACGATGGGATTTTCATGAATACCTGAATGCCAACACCTTGGAGCCCGGAGGCAAAACAAAAATGGGGTACACCGCCTCGGGAATCGTGTTTATGAAATTGGCAATGGAATTGGCAGTATGATGTATTTTTAAAAATAACGATAACGTTTTCGTTGCGGATTTCAGAAAATACCTCTTCAAAAAAATATTTTTTCTCAAAAATTACGGATATTACAGGGTGAAAACCGAGCCATGGCAGTTTTTCACCACTAACGCCAATTAAAATCCAACTTATGATAAAAAAACCGAGGTTATCGTTCTGGCAAATCTTAAATATGAATGTTGGGTTTTTTGGAATCCAATACAGCTTTGGGCTACAGCAAAGTGCGGTCAACCCTATTTTTGAATACTTAGGGGCGCACCATCAGGATTTACCATTGTTGAATCTCGCAGGACCCGTTACTGGGCTATTGATTCAACCTATCATAGGTGCCATTTCCGACAAAACTTGGTCTCCAAAATCGGGAAGGCGCAAACCCTTTTTCTTGATTGGGGCCATCCTGGCCAGTCTTTGTCTTTTTGCATTTCCTTACAGTTCTAGCCTTTGGTTTGCAGTTGGGCTCCTATGGATTTTGGATGCGGCCAACAATACGGCTATGGAGCCTTACCGGGCATTTGTGGGGGATAAGTTACCCAATGAGCAACTCACTTTTGGATACCAGATGCAAAGTTTGTTTGTTGGTGCAGGAATTACCATCGCAAACTTTTCGCTGTTCCTTTTTCAGGATTGGTTCAGTGTCCAAGCAGCAGATGGCGCCGAAGTAGTACACGCCATTCCCAGATGGGTCTATTATTCGTTCTTTTTAGGAGCATTTGCATCCATCGCGACCGTTTTATGGTCGATCCTAAAAACACCCGAAATTCCACCAAGTGATGAAGAGCTCAAGGAAATCAAGGAATTTAACAGAGGCAAACCACATCCTATCATTCAGGTTTTTAGTGCTTTAATTGTCGTACTATCCGTTCCCATAGGATTGGGCTTGGCCATGGGCTATTTGATACCCTATTTGTTCGTAAACTATAATTTATTGGTGGTAATAATGCTCCTCATTGCCTTCTTTTGGTTATTCTTCCTCTACCGGCTTATTAAGAACAATCCCAATAATGCAGCAATCAAAAAGTTTGGTGATTTACTGATGCCCCTTATGGAAGCGGCCGAAGCCATCAAGGACATGCCAAAATTCATGTGGAAATTGGCTGCGGTTTACTTTTTTCAGTGGTACGCACTTTTTATTTATTGGCAATTTATCTCTCCCATGCTCAAGACTTCCATTCCCGGAATGGGGCAGGACGAAGCGTTAGCCCAGGTGGGGCTCATGAATGGCACGTATAATTTTGTGACCATGGTTATTGCCCTAGCATTGGTTCCCATTGCCAAAAAGTACGGTTCTAAACAAGTATATGTAGTGAGTTTATTGCTAACAGGTATAGGTATGTTGTCCATGCCCTTTATCAAAAACGAATTTTTACTGTTGGCGCCCATGGTATTATTTGGAATTGGGTGGGCAGCCATGATGGGCATCCCTTATGCCATGGTTTCAAAGGTGATTCCTTCCGAAAGAAGAGGCGTTTATATGGGTATTGTAAATATGATGATTGTCATACCCATGTTGCTGCAAACAGTATCTTTTGGGCCAATCATCGAATACGGACTTGGAAATAATGCCATCAACGCCATTCTATTTGGCGGGGTATTTTTCATCATCGCCGGCTTTTTGGCCATGCGCTTGGGTACTAGCCTCGAAAAAGACATCAACTTATGAAGCACTTTGGATTAAAATTATCGCTTTTCCTCATCTATTTTGTTTTTGCAGCCTTACTAAACAGTGTAGGCATCCTGGTGGAACGCTCTCAGGAAGTGTATGGGGTGTTAAAGGCTGATGCTGCTCTTTTGGAGCCGTTTAAAGATTTATCCATTGCCTTTGTGTCGTTTCTTATTGGTTCCATCCTACCCAAGATTGGTTACAAAAGAGGGATGCTCATAAGTCTAGGCTTAGTCTTTTTTGGCTGTTTGGGCATGTACTTTGGCAATTCATTTTGGGCAGTAAAAATACTATTTGCCATAACCGGGATGACCTTTGCCATTGTCAAAGTATCTGTTTATGCCCTCATTGGGTACGTTACAGACTCCAAGGAGGGACACAGTCAGCTTATGAGTTTCATCGAAACCATATTCATGCTTGGTATAATTTTTATGTATTTAATTTTTCCCCTGTTCTACGATGATGAAAATGACCCGAATGCATGGCTGCGAGGTTACCTCTTAATGACCGCAATTGTAGGCTTGGCATTTTTTATAGTGCTGTTTTCAAAATTTGATATTGTCGTAGAAAGAAAGCAAACTACCATCAATAAAGATATATTGGATATGCTCCGTCTTTTTGCCAACCCCATGGTGTGGCTCTTTGCAGTCTTTGCATTCTTTTACGTTATGACCGAGCAGGGAATCATGACATGGTTGCCAACCTTTAACAAAGAAACTTTGCATATTAAGGCTTCGTTAGCTACCCAAGTGTCTGTTATTTTGATGGCATCGTTTGCCATTGGGAGGTTTTTTTCCGGACTGATGGTTAAACGAATTAAATGGATCTACATCGCATCCTTTGGATTGTTGGCCGCCGGGATCTTGGTTTTAATTGTGATGCCCATGGCGAGCAATGTGCCAAATCAACAGGCGGCAACAATGGCAGATTTGCCACTGGTCTCATTCCTATTTCCATTAATAGGATTATTTTTAGCCCCCTTATATCCTTTGGTAAGTTCTACTGTACTATCGAATACGGAAAAGTCAAATCACAGTGCCCTTGCCGGAATATTGGTTTTTGTTTCGGCCTTAGGAGGTACTTCGGGCTCAGTCATTATTGGCAATCTATTTGATTTATTGGGAGGGAACAACGTTTTTTACCTTTCGCTCATCCCCCTAACCATCCTCTTGATCACCCTGTTTTTTTTGAACCGGAAAACAACGACCTAAGTAGTGGTTTTTAAGATTCATATAAGAGACACCCTAAAGCAACTTTTAGCCCAAGAGGATACCGATGGCGATACTAAGATTACGGTCGAGGATCAAGGGCCCAAATGTTTTTTATTGAAAAACAAGAGTGGCAATTCCATCGAAATAAAGGGAACGTACCATCTTTCGAACTTGCTACAGGAACTGGTCTTGGCCATGGATACAGGTGAAGAAATCGTTGAAATACCGCTTTCCAAAATTGAGGAACTCCCCACCCACCGTATCTCGCGGATGATTCGGGACTACTACTGGAATGGCCTTACCCGTAGCATGGACGAATTAGGCATTGAAGCCCTTTTGAAAGATACCAAAAACGAATCGCTGGAGGCTACCTCCATTTTAAGGGTGTATGTACCATACAAGGATGGGTTTGCCTTGAACTACTACCAAAACCTTCAAAAACGACAACCGTTGGAAGTCATTCAACTTCCGGAAACCATCACACCGCAGTATGTAAAAAGCATCAACAATCAACCCGGCATCCTTTCCCTAAAACTTCTAGAAAAAGACCATGGTGGTGCCTGTGGGGTTCCGTTTGTGGTCCCCGGAGGGCGTTTCAACGAAATGTATGGTTGGGATAGCTATTTTGAATCGATTGGGCTATTGTTGGATGACCGTGTGGATCTGGCAAGGGCCATGGCCGATAATTTTCAATATGAAATTGAACACTACGGAAAAATCCTCAATGCCAATCGATCGTACTACCTCACCCGTACCCAACCCCCATTTTACAGCAGCCTGATTGCTGAAGTCTATGAAAAAAACCAGGACAAGCATTGGCTCGAAAGTCATTTAAAAACATGCATCAAAGAATATGAAACCGTTTGGATGGTTCTTGGCAAACGTTTGGTAGACAACGGGTTAAATCGCTACTTAGCTGAAGGAATTGGCCAACCTCCCGAGGCTGAAGCTGGGCATTTTCACCATGAAATAGGGCCTTATGCCCGTGCAACAGGAATAGGGGTTTCGGATTACGAAAAGGGCTACCAAAATGGAACCATCCAAAATCCGCAACTGGACGATTATTTTGTACACGATCGAAGTGTTCGCGAGTCGGGCCATGATACCTCATACCGCTTGGAAGGCATTTGTGCCGATTTGAATGTAGTTGAATTAAACGCATTTCTCTACAAGTATGAAATGGATTTTTCGGAACTTATCCAGACACAGTTTGACGATTGCTTTTCGCTTAACGGAAAAGATTACACTTCAGCATATTGGCAAGAAAAGGCACAGAAGCGGAAAGCACTGGTTAACACCTTCTTGTGGAATGAAGCACAGGGAATGTATTTCGACTATAATTTCAAAAAAAGGGAACAAACCCATTTTGTTTCGGCCACCCTCTTTACCCCTCTTTGGGCAGGAATGGCCTCTAAGGAGCAAGCCGAAAAAGTGGTCGAAAAAGCACTTCCGCTGTTAATGGAAAAGGGGGGAGTCGCATCCTGTACCATGGAAAGCAGAGGTGCCATTTCTAAGGAACGCCCTCAAAAACAATGGGATTATCCCAATGGCTGGGCACCACACCAAATGATGATCTGGAGGGGCTTAAAGCACTACGGTTATGAGAAAGAAATGGAGGAATTGGTTTACCGATGGTTGTTCATGATTACAAAAAACGCTGTGGATTATAACGGTACCATTCCCGAAAAATATGACGTAGTAAGCGCTACCCACAAGGTTTTTGCCGAATACGGAAACGTGGGAACGGAGTTTCAATACATTACCAAGGAAGGGTTTGGTTGGATGAATGCTTCCTTTCAGTATGGAATGTCCTTACTTCGAAATGATTTGATTCAAAAATTGAATACTTTAACACCTCCAGAGAGCTTATTTCAATGAACCGAAATGTGGACATCGTATGCGTAGGGGAAGCCCTGATCGATTTTATCGGGGAACAACTTGAGCATCCCATAAAAGATACCAAGGATTACCATCGCTACCTTGGAGGCAGCCCAACCAATGTCGCCATGAACATGTGCCGTTTGGGGCTGCAGGTAGAAATGGTGGCCACCGTGGGGAAAGATGGTTTGGGCCATTACATCGTAAACCGGCTTCGAGAAGCCAAAGTGTGTACAAGCCATCTTCGGGAAACTTCGAAAAAGCCTACTACAGTGATTTTTATCAGTCGCACACAGCACACCCCAGAGTTCATTGCATTCCGTGGGGCGGATACTGAAATTACCCCGGAGCAATTGCCCGATGCATTGTTACAGCAAACCAGAATTTACCATACCACCTGTTTCGCACTCAGCAAAAAGCCTGCCCGTGACACCCTATTGATGCAAGCCAAGCGTGCCAAGGAATTAGGTTGCCAATTAAGCATCGACATCAATTATTCAGAAAAAATTTGGCCCAATAATGCCTCGGCCCTTAAAGCCATAGAAACTTATTGTAGTTTTGGTCCGCTGGTAAAGGTAAGTCAGGATGATGTGGACCGGCTTTTTGGAAAAGGATTGACTCACGAAAAAGTGTTCGCCATACTCCATGGCATGGGTGCGCAATTGATTTGTTTTACCTTGGGAAAAGAAGGCGCAAAATTAAGCCAAAAGGGACAAGAAGTGATTGCACTTTCGGCACTAAAAGTAGAAAAAATCATGGATGCCACTGGAGCTGGTGATGCTTTTTGGAGTGGTTTTCTCTTTGCATACCTCAAAGGGAAATCAAATGAAAAATGTATGGAAGCTGCACTACAAATGGCGGCTATCAAACTTCAAAACGTGGGACGCATTCCCGATTATGCAGATGTTATTTCAAAAGTATTAGGAATCTAAAAATAAAGAATCATGACAATCATTACCTTTATCGCATTCACACTCCTTGTAGCAGTCATTTCCTATTATGCCACCCGGAAAACAGATGAAACAAGTGCAGACGGTTATTTTCTGGGAGGACGCAGCCTAACGGCAGGGGTCATAGCGGGTTCCCTCTTACTTACCAACCTTTCCACAGAACAAATTGTTGGACTTAACGGGCAATCTTTTTCGGAAGGAATTTTGGTGATGGCCTGGGAAACATTAGCTGCTATCGCCATGGTGGTTACTGCATTATTCCTGTTGCCTCGCTACCTGAAAGGAGGTATTACCACGGTGCCTACCTTTTTAGAAAAAAGATACGATAAAGGAACCAAAGCGATTGCCTCGGGATTGTTCCTTTCCGGATACATGGTGGTATTGCTCCCTATAGTGCTGTATTCGGGTGGACTAGCCATTAGCACCATGTTCAATGTGCCGGAAGCATTTGGCATTTCCGAAACAGCATCCCTGTGGCTGTGTGTATGGGGCATCGGGATTATCGGCTCCATCTATGCCATTTTCGGGGGATTGAAGGCCGTAGCCGTATCGGATACCATCAATGCCATTGGCCTTTTGATAGGCGGAATGATGATTCCTATTTTTGGATTATTGGTTGTTGGCGACGGAAGTCTCTCAGGAGGGGTGTCCAGGCTGATGACAGAACTCCCAGAGAAGTTTATTGCAGCTGGAGGTAAGTCCTCTTCCATTCCTTTTGCAACTATCTTTACGGGTATGATGCTCGTACAGGTGTTCTATTGGGGGACCAACCAAGCCATCATCCAAAGGGCCTTAGCAGCCAAAAATCTGAAAGAAGGTCAAAAAGGATTGATGTTGGCTGCATTCATCAAAATTTTAGGGCCCTTGATGGTTGTTTTGCCAGGGGTGATTGCCTTCTACCTATACAAAGACCAAATTTCCATTCCAGACCAAGCCTATCCCACATTGGTACGCGAAGTATTGCCGGCTTCTTTGGTAGGCTTCTTTGCAGCAGTGCTGTTTGGGGCCATTTTGAGTTCGTTCAACAGTGCCTTGAATAGTTCTGTGACCCTTTTTGGGGTAGATATTTACCGGGAATACTTTAACAAAAGTGCCGACGAGAAAACCGTTGTAAAGAAAGGGAAGCTTTTTGGGATTTTTCTTGCACTTGCCTCCATGTTTATTGCTCCTTTTATTGCCAATGCCCCGGCGGGCCTTTTTGGATACCTCCAAGAAGTAAATGGTTGTTATAGCATCCCCATTCTTACCATCATTGTTGTGGGTTATCTAACCAAGCGGGTTCCTGCCATTGCAGCAAAAATCGGAATTCTGTCTGGCGTAATCCTTTACAGTATAAGTCAGTTTGTTTTAAAGCCAATTTATGGCGAAAACTATCCGCATTTCCTCCATGTGATGGCCATCTTATTTGTTTTCAACATTTTAATCATGCTGCTTATTGGAAAACTGTACCCTCGAAGCACCGATTTCCAATTGGAGTATACCAAACAAGTAGATATCACCGCTTGGAAATACGTAAAACCCGTAGGGCTCATCATTGTACTGATTGTGGTGTTTACCTACATTTATTTCCAATAAGCATGGTCTAGACCCTCTTGGGAACACTACAAGGGTTTTTGATTTTTTTAGTACTTTCACGGTGTTGAATTTTTACCCATGAAATACCTCATCGTTGTGCTCATGGTCCTTTCTTTTACTTCAAGGGCCCAAATACTTAACGTCGAATCTTTACGAAAAGTAACCGACACTTCCGGCTGGTCTGGTTCTGCAAATCTTAACCTTGCCCTAAAAAGAAACGTCAACGACTTTGTGACGCTGGGAAGTGACATCCACATACAGTACAAAATGAACAAGCACCTGGTTCTCTTAAAAAACGACGTGGCTTTTCAAAAGATTGAAGGCGAAGATTTTGACAACAGCCTAGTATCGCATTTAAGGTACAACTACCGCTTCCATCCAAGGATCGCTTGGGAGGCATTTGTTCAAGGACAATACAACAAAGTAAACCTTATCAAGTTTAGGGGATTAACTGGCACAGGGCCTCGTTTTAAATTAACCAATTCCGAAAAATACAAGCTGTACCTGGGCACCTTGGCTATGTTTGAATACGAAGAAGTGGATGATGGGATCACTCCATTCCAACGCACCCTTAGAGGCAGTACCTATTTTTCGTTTAGTTTTTATCCCTCCGATAGGGTCTCACTGGTGAGTACTACCTATTACCAGCCTCGTTTCAAGGAATTTTCTGATTATCGTATCTCGAGTGAAAGTTCATTATTGGTTGAAATTTTCAAGAATTTTGCCCTTGAAACCACCTACCTCTTTGTGTATGATGCCGTTCCTGCAATTGGAATTCCTAAGTCACAGTACAATCTTTCCACAGGTTTTACCTTTAGTTTTGATTAAGTTAATGGGAAGCGTAAGTTTTAATGACAATAAAGGACTACTTACGTATCTTTAAAAAATGCAATCTGGTTTTGCATCAACATCGTATATTACCTAAAACCAAACATTATGACCTATTACGATCCCAAAGACCTCAGAAAATTTGGAAACATTACCGATTGGAGTGAAACACTAGGCACCAAGTTTTTTGATTACTACGGAAAAGTTTTTGAAGAAGGAGCCTTGTCAGCACGAGAAAAATCCCTCATTGCTTTAGCCGTAGCACACACAGAACTTTGCCCCTATTGTATTGATGCCTATACCCAGGATGGCTTGCAACGAGGCATTACTAAAGAAGAAATGATGGAGGCTGTTCATGTAGGAGCTGCCATAAAAAGTGGTGCTAGCCTAGTCCATGGAGTCATGATGATGAACAAAGTAAACAAATTGGAAGGATAAAAGACCCTATGACGAAAGTAAAATCACAATCGTTACACAAACGCCAAAGTAAGCTAGCCGAAGCGCAAAACCAAATGGAATTTCTTTCAAATGGTTTATTTGCCAATGGCGAATTGCCCACTTTTGCCGAAAAAATAAAAAAAAGCAATCAGTTTCCCTTGAGGCCCCAAAAGTTGGAAATATTACAAATCAATGTGGGGTATATGTGCAACCAAGTGTGCGAACACTGCCATGTGGATGCAGGTCCCGACCGAAAGGAAATCATGACGCGCGAAACCATGCAACAGTGCTTGGACGTTATCAAAACCACCGGTGCCCACACCTTGGATTTAACCGGAGGTGCCCCAGAAATGAACCCAGATTTCCGTTGGTTTGTCGAAGAAGCCAGTAAAGCAGGGGTGAAGGACTTTATTGTTCGCAGTAATTTAACCATCATGGTTTCCAACAAGAAATACTTCGACCTTCCCGAATTTTTCAAAAAATACAACATCCATATCGTAAGCAGCATGCCGCACTGGACGAAAGGAAAAACGGATAAACAGCGTGGTGAAGGTGTATTCGACGCTTCCATAAAAGCACTTAAGATGTTGAATGAAGTAGGCTATGGCATGCCCGACAACCCCCTAAAACTGGACCTGGTATACAATCCCAGCGGCGCCTTTTTACCTAGCGACCAGGCGAGTATGGAAAAAGATTTTAAAAAAGCTCTGTTGGAAGATTTTGGAATTCATTTTCATAATCTATTTGCATTGACCAACTTGCCCATCTCTCGCTTTTTGGACTTTTTGATTGCCAGCGACAATTACGAAGATTACATGTACAATTTGGTGGAAGCATTCAATCCTGCTGCGGTTGCCAATGTAATGTGTACCAATACCCTTTCGGTAAGTTGGGACGGGTGGCTTTACGATTGTGATTTCAACCAAATGCTGGAACTTAAAGTGGCCAGTAAGGTAAAACACATTTCAGAATACAACGAAACTGAACTAAACGATCGAAATATCATTATTTCCCAACACTGCTATGGTTGCACGGCAGGTGCCGGAAGTAGTTGTCAAGGTACTGTAGCTTAATGAAAGGAGCCTTTTTTATACTTCTTAGCTTTGTTGGTAGTGCCCTTTTGGCGCAGGATGCCCTGGATACCCTCTTAGAGAGCCATCCTTCCCCTGGCATCCCTTACATTTCTGTAACTGAAGCACGCATGTTACAGCTTCACAAAAAAGCCATCCTTTTGGACACAAGGACCCAAGAGGAATTCGAGGTGAGTAAAATCCCCACTGCACACCTCATTGGATCCACCGATTTTTCTCCAATGGCCATTCAAAAAATTGTAAGGGATAAAAATACGCTCATCATTGTCTATTGCTCTGTGGGAATTCGATCCCAAAAAATTGCCCAAAAACTAAAAAAGTTGGGGTATACGGATGTTAAAAACCTCTATGGTGGTATCTTTGAATGGAAAAATGAGGATTTCCCCATTGTGGATCAGGAAGGTAAGGAGACCGAACGCATTCACACCTATTCTAAATACTGGGGGAAATACCTAAAAAAAGGAATTAAAGTAGAATAACTTCATGGGATTGTTCACCACCAATGATACCGGAGAGGACTATGCAGAAGACGTTTTCCATTTCCCGACCTCTTCCAAATTGCTACTAATTTTTACACGCAATCCCGAGCTTGGAAAGTGCAAAACCCGCCTGGCTACAAAAATTGGCGCTGAAAAAGCACTGGAAATTTATAAATTCCTATTGAAGCATACCGTTTCGGTAACCCAAAATCTAAACACCGACAAACGCGTTTATTATACCGATGAAATTTGGCCACACGATCTGTGGGATCCAAAGGTTTACACTAAAAAACTTCAAGTGGGCGACCACTTGGGATCGCGGATGGAACAGGCATTCCAGGAGGGTTTTCAAGATGGTTATCAAAAAATCATCATCATTGGGTCGGATATGTACGACTTATCCCAATCCGACTTGGAAGCAGCGTTTACTGCCCTAAATTCGCACGATTTTGTATTGGGCCCCGCTACCGATGGCGGTTACTATTTGTTGGGCATGAAAAAACCTTGGCCTCAACTGTTTAGTGAAAAACAATGGGGAAGCAATTCGGTTCTTAAAGACACGCTAAGTGATCTAAGGAATGAACGCTTTGTATTGCTTCCCGAACGCAATGATGTAGATGTGTATGAAGACATTGCACATCTGGAAGCATTTCAACCTTTTTTAAAGCATTTACACCATGATTAAAAACATTCAGGAAGCCACGGAATTTTTAAGGAAACGAGGATTTGAAAACCCTGAAATCGGCATTATTTTAGGAACCGGTTTGGGCCAATTGATCGATACCGTTGAAATTCTGAATGAGGTAAGTTACAATCACATTCCAAATTTCCCTACAGCAACGGTGGAGTTTCACAAGGGAAAACTAATCTATGGTATTTTGGAAGGAAAAAAAGTGGTGGTCATGCAAGGCCGTTTCCACTTGTACGAAGGTTATACACCTCAAGACGTTACCTTCCCCGTAAGGGTAATGCACCAGTTGGGCATCCAGAAACTGTTGGTGAGCAATGCAGCCGGAGCCATTAACCTTAACTTTAAAAAAGGAGAAATCATGCTCATTGACGACCACATCAACCTTCAAGGAACTTCCCCCCTTGCCTTTCTGGGAGTAGAACATTTGGGCGAACGCTTTGTGGATTTGAGTGCTCCCTACGATTCGGAGATGAATAAAATGTTGGAGGAAATTGCTGTTGAAAAAGACATACAGTTGCACAAAGGCATTTATACCAGTGTATTGGGGCCTCAACTGGAAACCCGTGCAGAATACCGCTATTTGAAGTTTATTGGTACGGATGCGGTAGGTATGAGTACCATTCCTGAAGTAATCGTTGCCAATCACTTAAAGCTCCCAGTGGCCGCAATTTCGGTCCTTACCGACGAGTGCGACCCAGATAATCTTCATCCTGTAAATATTTCCGACATTCTATCCCAAGCTGCCAAAGCCGAACCCAACATGATTGCCCTTTTCGCTGGCCTTATTGCAAAACTGTAAGCTTTGGGAACTAATTGCTACTTAATACCGAATCAATCATTGATATGAGCTACTTAGATACAACGCACGACCTCTATAAAAAAGCAGCCCTCACCCCAGAAGTTGGCCTTTGCTGCACAACCAATCCCGTTTGGGAACTCCCCGGATTGAAAATTCCAAAAATCATGCAAGAAATGAATTATGGGTGTGGTTCGACTGTACACCCAAGGGACTTAGTTAACCATCCAAAAATTCTCTATGTTGGGGTTGGCGGAGGTATGGAATTGCTGCAGTTCTCCTACTTTTCAAGGCAAGACGGAGGTGTTGTGGGTGTGGATGTTGTTGATGAAATGTTGCATGCGGCGGCACAAAACTTTGAAGAAGCCGAGCGGCTTAATCCTTGGTTTCAAAAGGAATTCATTACCCTCAAAAAAGGTGATGCCCTTAATCTTCCCATATCGGATAACAGTATTGATGTAGCGGCCCAAAACTGCCTCTTCAATATTTTCAAGGAAGCCGATCTTAAAAAGGCCCTGGAAGAAATGTACCGTGTGTTAAAACCGCACGGGCGTTTGGTCATGAGCGATCCTACCTGTGAGCAACCCATGAACGAAACCTTGCGCAACGACGCACGCCTTAGGGCATTGTGCCTAAGCGGTAGCCTCCCTATCAAAGACTATGTAAAAGCGCTTACCGATGTGGGTTTTGGCACTATTGAAATAAGAGCGCGAAAACCCTATCGTATTTTGGACCCGAAACACTATCCAACGGAAGAACTCATTTATATTGAATCTATTGAAGTGGCGGCCATCAAGGATCCCATGCCCCATGATGGGCCTTGCATATTTACCGGCAAAGCGGCCATCTATTATGGTGAATCGGATTACTTTGATGACAAAAAAGGGCATGTCCTATTAAAAAATCAACCCTTAGCCATTTGCGACAAAACTGCAGCAGCCCTTTTGGATCTTAAAAAAGACGATATTTTTATAAGTCCCTCCACATTTCATTATGACGGGGGAGGTTGTTGTTGACCATGGAACGGTATCTAGACATCATAAAAAGTTCTTACAAAGGGTATTTCAACTATTTGCTGGATGAAGTTACCCAGTTGCATTGGGAAAACTATTTTTACGGACTTATTTTGGTTTCCCTTATGGTATGGGCTTTGGAGATCCTTTTCCCTTGGAGAAAAAACCAATCCATTTTTCGTAAGGGTTTTTGGCTGGATGCCTTTTACATGTTCTTCAATTTCTTCCTACTGAACCTTATTGTTTTAATCGCCTTGTCCAATACCGTAGCGACTTTATTCAACGATCTTTTGAGAGGATGGGGGCTCACTCTTCATGACTTTCAGTTACTGAATATCAATACCCTTCCCTATGGTTTGGGACTCTTGGTGTTTTTCCTAGTAAGTGATTTTGTACAATGGAACACCCATCGGTTGTTACATCGTGTTCCATTTTTATGGAATTTTCACAAAGTACACCATTCTGTCAAGGAAATGGGCTTTGCCGCTCAGTTGCGTTACCATTGGATGGAACCCGTGGTCTACAAATCGATGCTGTATATTCCCTTGGCCATTATCAGCGGACTGGAACCTCAGGATGTGGCGATTGTTCACTTTTTTGCCCTCACCATCGGACATTTGAACCATGCCAATGTGGGTTGGGACTATGGTCCATTGAAATTTCTTTTGAACAACCCAAAGATGCATATTTGGCATCATGCCAAAAACCTTCCCTCCCATATAAAGTATGGCGTGAATTTTGGATTGACTCTTAGCTTGTGGGATTATATTTTCGGAACCGAGCACATTCCCTACAACGGCAGGGATATTGAATTGGGATTTGAAGGAGACGAGCATTTTCCGCAGGACTTTTTGCACCAGGAATTATATCCTATTAAAACCAAAAGGTAATCGTTTGCGTATTTTTTAGAAAGAAACACATGAAATATTGGAGCCAAATTGTTATTCTTGCTTTCTTATCATACAGCATGCAAAGCTGTTCGATTTTGTCAGCAGCTGGGTTGAGCAGTCAAGGGCAACCCATTAAGAAAGTTTTCGAAAAAATTGACCCTACAAGCCAATCGGTTGTAGATCATTCCCAGTGGGGGGTTTTGTTAAAAAAACATGTGAATTCTGAAGGCCTGGTGGACTACCAAGGGTTTCTTAAGGATCAAAAAGAATTAGAGGCTTACCTAAAAATGCTCGCTGCAAATCCACCATCTGAATCGTGGACTACGGCAGAACTGCTTGCCTATTATATCAATACCTACAATGCTTATACAGTTGAACTGATCCTTCAGAATTACCCTATAAAAAGCATCAAGGACATTCCAGGCGCATGGACCAAAGGAAGAGTCCCCATTGGGGACAAAACCCTTTCCTTGGGAGGTATTGAAAATAGCATCTTACGAAAGATGAACGAACCGCGCATTCACTTCGCCATCAATTGTGCCTCCCTGTCTTGCCCAAATTTGTTGAATGAAGCCTATGTTCCTGAAAAAATAGCAACTCAGTTGGATGAGGTAACACGCAAATTTATCAATAGTAGTAAAAATAGCCTCTCCAAAAAAGAAGTGAAACTCTCGCACATCTTTAAGTGGTATAGGAAAGATTTTCAAGTTCAGGGTGAAAAAGATTTGATCGGTTTTATCAACCAATACACTCAAACCAAGATTGCTCCTAATGCGAGCATCGATTTTCTCGAATATGATTGGAGTTTGAACGAACAACAATAGGTTGTATCTTTCGGTCATGATAAGTATAATCATCCCGGTACTTAACGAATCCCAAACCATAGGAAAACTCCTGTTGCACTTAACCAAAGAGATTCCCCAAAATACTACGATGGAAATCATAGTGGTGGACGGGGGCAGCAAGGACAATACCTTGGAAGAGGTAGCCCACTTTTCTGGGTTATTGCCTATCAAGACCATTCGCACATCCAAGGGAAGGGCGGTTCAAATGAACCGTGGAGCCCAAGAAGCTTCCGGCAGCATTCTCTATTTTTTGCACGCCGATACCGTACCGCCATTCCATTTTGAACAATCCATAACAAAGGCCTTATTGGGCAAGGCCATTGCAGGTTGCTTTCGGATGAAATTTGATTCCAAGCATCCCATTTTGTTAGTTTCGCAATGGTTTACGCGATTTAACTTCAAAGCATGCCGGGGAGGAGATCAATCCCTATTCGTTGAAAAAGAGGTGTTTGATGCCTTAGGCGGTTTTAACGAACAATTTGAAGTTTATGAAGACTGTGAATTTATAAATCGCCTGTATGACCATGGTCCATTTATAGTATTGAAAGATAGTGTAGTCACTTCAGCAAGGAGGTATCGTTCCAATGGTACAGCAAAACTGCAATTCCATTTCGCCATCATTCATCTAAAAAAATGGTTTGGAACTTCCCCACAAGGCCTGGTGTCTTATTACAATAAATACATTGCTTCTTAATTTTGAAGGGCATAGTAATGCTCCACTTTTTCAAGAGCAGGCTTGTTTTGTGGACTGAATTGAGTGTCGTCCCTATGCCGTCCCGCTCCCTCATTGGGGTGCCATTTCCAAAGAAAACCACCAGTAAACCAAGGTTCTGTCCATACAGCTTCAAAGAGGGCCTCCAATAAATTACTTTGAGCTTCAAAATTAACACCTTCCATCTCCCTATCGCTTCGCCATGGTTCCTTGCCAGCATAATCCACACTTCGGTAACCAAATTCCGTGAAAAGGATGGGCTTCTCAAATTTCTCGGAAACACCCTGCATTTCCAATTTCCAAGAGTCCCAGTTTTTTTGTGCCGCTTCAGCTGTAGGGGTTTTTTCGTCGGAAATCGGGAAATACGCATCCACTCCAATAAAATCCAAATCATCCCAAAGGTCAAGGCGCTTGTATTCGTCCCAATTTGCAGCATAGGTAAGCTTTCCATGATAAATGCTACGTATCTCACGAATCAAATCCTTCCAAAATAAAGGCCTGTTGGCAACAAATTGTTCCAGCTCGGTTCCAATACAGAATACGGAAACTTTTTGCTCTTCGGCCAAGTATGCAAAGGTCATAATGAAATCACGATAACTTTCTTCCAGTACCTTCCACACTGCTTCGTCTTCCATGGACAGATGTCCTGTAAACTCCCCTCTCCAAATCCAGAGCTGTGGCTTCAACAACACCTCGATATGATTTTTATGCAACATTTCAATGGCCTGTTTAGCTCCAGGAGCTGTTTCGCCAAACCATTGACGGTCGGTATTGAAGACTATCTCTGGGTCGTTCAAACTTCGAATGAAGCCAAAGGGCATTACAGCGGCAAAGTTAGCATGTACGTTGGTGATGGAATTTATATGCTCCTGAATAACCGCTTCCGGAGTAGCCACCAAGCTTATTCCGTTGATTTTTTGGGAACTCTTTTCTTCACACCCCACCACCATGAAGCAGAATACAACAAGGACAAGCAAAATCATTTTCATAAGTGAAAAATACAATTTATGTCCCAAAAATTGGTGAACATCTGTAATGTATGTAACTTTCCTTTCGACAGATGCGCTATCGACCTATCTTTATGGAACATGTTGTGATTATTGGAAACGGCATTTCGGGTGTTACCGCAGCAAGACACATCCGAAAACAATCCAATTGCCGTATTTCGATCATTTCGTCAGAAACTGAACACTTTTTTTCCAGAACGGCCCTCATGTACCTCTATATGGGACACATGAAATTTGAGCATACCAAACCTTACGAAGATTTCTTCTGGAAAAAGAACAAACTGGATTTGATCCATGCCCATGTAAGCAAATTAGATCCCGCTGCAAAGCTGGTACATTTTCAAAATGGGGGCTCTTTAGGCTACGACAAACTCATTCTTGCAGTAGGTTCCAAACCCAATAAATTTGGTTGGCCAGGGCAAGACTTACAGGGGGTTCAAGGATTATACTCCTATCAGGACTTACAATCACTGGAGCAATACGCACCCAACAATCGGCTATGCAAACGAGCAGTTATTGTGGGAGGCGGGCTTATTGGTATCGAACTGGCTGAAATGCTTTCAACGAGGGACATTCCAGTTACCTTTTTGGTTCGGGAACCAAGTTTTTGGGGTAACGTGCTTCCAGCAAGCGATAGTGCATTATTAAATAAACACATCGCCAGTCACCACATTGACCTACGTCTTTCCAGTAACTTAAAGGAAATCCTCTCCGACGGTGCTGGAAAAGTCCGTGGTGTTATCATCCATGAAACCGGAGAGGAAATCCCGTGCAATTTTGTAGGGCTTACTGCTGGTGTTTCGCCGAATATTGATTTTTTGAAAGACAGTGGCATTGCATTGGGCAAGGGAATCTTGGTGAATCGCTATCTGGAAACCAATGTTCAAGACATCTATGCCATAGGTGATTGTGCCGAACAGAAAGAGCCCATTGGTTTAAGAAGAGCTGTTGAGGCAGTTTGGTACACAGGGCGTATGATGGGCGAAACCGTCGCCCAAACCATTTGTGGCAAGCGCACTGCCTACAGGCCAGGAAATTGGTTCAACAGTGCCAAATTTTTTGACATTGAGTATCAAACCTATGGTTGGGTATTCAGTGGGAAAAACAAAAATGACATGGAACAACACTTTCATTGGGAACATGAGGATGGCACCAAGTGTATCACGGTTGCTTACCAGAAAGATAGTAGAATCTTTTTGGGCATCAATACCTTTGGTATCCGATTGCGTCATGAAGTCGTGGATCGATGGTTGAACGAACAACAAACCGTCGATTTTGTCATCACCAACTTAATGAAGGCCAATTTCGACCCCGAATGGTATCGAAAATTTGAAATTTCCATTCAATCCACATTCCAAAAATCCACCAAACAACTGATTTCATGAGCACTGCATCCAAGGATATGACACTTACAGGCCAGCCACCCGCTAGCTTGAACCGCTCTCAGAAATATGCAACGGGCATCGCGATTTTTGGCCTAGCAATTTTGCTCCTGGCCACATTCAATATTAGTTTTCCGCACAAGGGATTTTGGTTGAGCACATCACTCATTAGTTTGGTTTTAGGTGTAATACTCTTTTCAAAAGGAGCCTACAGAAATACCTCTGAAGGTATCAAGAACGACGGCGTTTGGTTCAAATCTATCTCCAACAGAGGTTTTTGGGCATGGGTAACAGGTTTGTCACTTACCGGTTTCTACACTATTTTATATTTCTACCCTCAATATTTGGGCTTACGAAAAGGAACGGAAAATACAGGGCTTATTGCACTTTTCGACCCCCTTAGCAAGCTTTTGAGTGGAAATTCCGCAAGTCAGTGGTTTGTCTACGGTACGCTCTACACGGTGGCCATTTTGGCTTTCGGTATAAAATTTATCTGGAAATACCGCCATAACCGATACGAAAAAATACGAACCATTAGTGTCCTATTCTTTCAAACAGCCTTCGCTTTTTTGATTCCTGAATTCATGGCCCGACTCAATTCGGATCACTTCCAATTGCCCTACTACGACCTTAAAAGTGTTTGGCCCCTTAATTATTACCTGTTTCAGGAATACCATGTCTCCACATTTGTTTCCGCAGGAACCATTGGAGTAGTGTTATTGGTTTTTGGGATTTTGAGCATTTTAGTCATAACCCCTATCCTTACCTACAAATTTGGAAAGCGTTGGTATTGCAGTTGGGTTTGTGGTTGTGGGGCATTGGCGGAAACGGTGGGTGATCCCTTCAGGCAACTTTCGGACAAGCGCATGGTAGCTTGGAAAGTG
This sequence comes from Flavobacteriaceae bacterium UBA6268, assembly GCA_002440705.1. Lineage (GTDB taxonomy): Bacteria > Bacteroidota > Bacteroidia > Flavobacteriales > Flavobacteriaceae > DJVA01. The sequence continues at coordinate 81,995 of DJVA01000031.1, forward strand.
GAGCGCTGGGTGGTTCATAGCGTTCTGGTTTTTGTGGTAGTCATGACTACCGCCGTGGTAGCGACCTATCTTGAAAACAACTCAACCAAGTATTGGCTAACGAAGGATGTATTCCTGATTATGGTGGGTAGTTTTTTAACGCTGCTGTTGATTGCCATTTGGGTATTCCGGCGGAAAGAGCTAAAAAAAGATGCCCGCTACGGTGCCGTTGGGTATTTAGTGATTATTCTGTTTCTGTTGGCCATCCATTACTTTTCAGGAACAACGCTGTTTCTTTTTAAGGCAGAGACTTTAAGGACCACCTACGGATTTTTGATCGGATCTATCTTCAGTGGGGTCATCGGAACCGGTTTTTATCCCATCTTCGGAAGCCGAGTCTGGTGCCGTTTTGGCTGTCCCATGGCTGCCATTTTAGGATTGCAGCAACGGCTGTTGTCCAAGTTCAGGATCACGACCAATGGCGGACAATGCATTTCGTGCGGAAATTGTTCAACCTACTGCGAAATGGGGATTGATGTTAGGGCTTATGCACAAAAGGGCGAAAACATTGTAAGAGCCAGTTGTGTGGGATGCGGCATTTGCTCGGCGGTCTGCCCCAGGGGGGTGTTGAAATTAGAAAATGGCCCTTTAGACAAGAGGATTGATTCCAAGGAAATTTTATTAGGAAATGATGTAGATTTGATGCGCTATCTAAATAATCAATAATCGCCCATCAGATCGTTCATGATGCCTAGTGTTAAGGTCATTATACCCGCCCATAACGAGGAAGCCTCCATCGGCTTGGTCATTAAAGCTATTCCCAGCATGGTCTCGGAAATTATCGTCGTGGACAATAACTCTACCGATTCTACTTCAGCAATGGCTAAAAAAGCAGGTGCCACTGTCCTTTCAGAAAATAACAAAGGCTATGGGTTTGCTTGCTTGAAGGGTATGGAATACCTCGCAGGACTCTCAGAAAAACCCGATGTAATCGTTTTTTTGGATGGGGATTACAGCGATTATCCTGAAAAGCTAAATACTATTGTGGCTCCTATTCTAGAAAGC
>DJVA01000039.1 GCA_002440705.1 Flavobacteriaceae bacterium UBA6268
ATTGAAAAAATCATTCAGATTCAAACTACGTTCAAAAAAGACTTTCATCGCCCCATCCATCACTTTGTAGAGAAACTTACCCTTTTGAAATAGCTTTTGGGAGTTAAGCCCAGGTATCAAAGTAATTCCGCTACTATGGGAATTAGTGAAGTATTCGTGGCTTACTTGTATCTGAAACGCTATTTGGAAGCTTACATTCATTGTGGTGCAACAACTTTGGAAACTGTGGTGACTGCGGGTTCAAATGCACTAAACTCGGCTGGGTCTAGGGTCATGAGTCTAACTTTATAGATGCAGGAAGGGCGGTATTTGGCCCCCATGGCGCTCCATAGGTTGAACATTTCATGGTACGAAATGGTGTCGATCTCATAATCCAACTTTTTAATGCCTTTCGGTAGGTTTGCATAATTGGTCGCATCGATGGAAGGATGTGCTTGAAAGAAAAGAATGGAGGCATTCAAAAATTTTAGGGACTCGGCATAATCATCAAAATGGGAAGATACCATCATGGCCAGATTGTAGCGTTCTACAGGGGCATTATGTGCAAAATTCCCGTTTTCCATGGTTTTAAAACGCACATTGAACGGTTTAAGAGTTTCTTTTTGGATATTAATCATCGTGAGGATCAACTTATTCTGATTGAGGGTAGGTACCGATCCATTTTCATCAATGACATCGTTCAGCAGCACTCTAGTATCATTCAGATGAAAGGTATTCTTCACATATTGATTGAGAATACTTCCTGTAAACTGCATCGTATTTAAGATAATCATGGGTCCCACAGAAAAGAATTTGTATAAAAGTAGATTTTAAAACCTCCAAAGTCTTTTAAACCGCATATACCATTTGTAGACAGACCGCTTAGAGTTTACAAAACCGTAGACAAAACGTAGACATTTTAAAGCTAACCTGAAAATTAGGCAGTTAACGACGAGGAATCGGGCAAGAGTTTTGCTAGATAATGGCGCAGGCTTTGGTTTTTGGAAAGACCCAATTTTTTCTTCAACCGATACTTATGGGTTCTTACGCTTTCAGGATTGATTCCTAAAATATGGGTGATGTCATCGTTGGACATGTTCATGGTAACATAGCAGCAGTATTTAACATCCTTAAGGGTAAGATCTGGGTGGTTATCACGAAGCTTGTTCAGGAAATTGGGATTTACATTTTCAAAATATAATTTAAAATCTTCCCAACGGTTCCTGTCGGATAGGCTCATTCGTATAGTATTTACTAGTGATTTCAGTTCAGACCGCAATGGCAAGTCTGCTTTTTCGCTAAGGGCAACGATTCTATTCTTAACTGCTTTCAAAGCACTTGCCTTTTGGTCCAGTTCCATGACGTAGCGACTTAAATTTCTAGTGGCCTTGCTTGCCACATCCTGGGCATTATCTTTGGTTTCTTGCCTTGAAGCATGACTTTTTATAAGCATCAATAGAGAATGTACCCTTTTGGAAAGAAATCCTGCATGCGTAGCAATCTCAAAAGGTACCGTAAAAACAATACTACTCCGTTCCCAATGCAGGATGGGGAGTTCTTCTTTTCTTGAAAGGCATAATATAGGCAACGATTCGTACTTTTGGGCTGGCATCAATTCCTGAAGCACAGGCTGATTGTTTCGGAACGCCGAAATAACCAGTATAGGCTTAACCGATTTGATGAGGTTAGTCAAATCACCCATCCTAACCGTTGAAATAAAGTGATACCCCTCCACATCCCCTAGCCTTCCCAACAAGACTGGCAAGAAACTTGGATTATCACACCCTATAACAATACGGTTGTTCGATTGCATTAGCTAGTTGCAGCCCCAATCCCCCGGAGGCCAGCGGTTTTTCCAAATAAGTTTTGAAAAAGGATTTTAAATTACTGATAATTAGCAACTTTGGAAATAAGTATTTACACGTAGATACAAATGGATGGAATCATAGCTCCAAACTACCCTTCCCCTCACGTACCAATAGGGGTTCGTCGCCCGTTAAATCGATTACGGTAGAAGGGATGTTACCGCCATAGCCTCCATCGATCACCAAATCAACCAAATTCTGCCACTTTTCATAAATCAACTCGGGGTCTGTGGTGTATTCAATGACCTCATCCTCATCTTTTATGGATGTAGAAACGATAGGATTTCCCAATGCTTTTACGATGGCTTGGGCGATTCCATTATCGGGTATTCGAATCCCAACTTCTTTCTTTTTTTTAAATACGGAAGGAAGCTTGTTGCTTCCGGGAAGAATAAAGGTATAGGGTCCAGGTAAGGCCCTTTTCAGCAGTTTAAACGTTGCGCTGTCCAATTGCCTTACATAGTCGCTAAGATTACTTAAATCGTGGCAAACGAATGAAAAGTGGGCTTTTTCGAGCTTAACTCCCTTAATAAGGGCAATGCGTTCCAAAGCAGCTTTGTTATTGATGTCGCATCCCAAAGCATAGACAGTGTCACTTGGAAAAATAACCAATCCTCCTTCCCGCAGTATCTGAACCACTTTTTGGATGGCCTTAGGGTTCGGGTTTTCCGTATAAATTTTGATGAATTCGGCCATGGCAAAACCTTTTTGGCCTCCTAAAGATACTGCGTTTTTGGATGCGCAGTATTATTTCATTCTTTTATTACATTCAACTTGGCAAAACGAAGCAATAGTTTTTTAAGGCCCCCATTTTCAAAATCGATTTCAGCTTTGGTATCGGCCCCAATCCCTTCAATTTTTCGAATCACCCCTTTTCCGAAGCGCATGTGCTCTACTCTAGTACCTTCCGAAAAATTTGAGTCTTCTAAATTGAATGGTTTTTCAGTTCCATTGGAAATAGGTTTTAATCGCCGCAATTTTTTCAATTGTGCCTCAGAGGGGCCTTGGGGAGGGTTTCTGGAAAGAGGTTTGCGCAAACGAAGCTTACTTTTGTCGACTTCTTCAAAAATATCGGCATCAAGCAAAGGCTTGTAACGGTTTTCCAGCAATGGGGTTAACCATTCCAAATAGGATGCATCAATTTCCTCGATAAACCTACTAGGTTCGGCATCAATTAGTTTGCCCCAACGGTAACGGCTTTGACTATAGGTTAAGAAAGCTTGCTTTTCAGCGCGGGTAAGGGCTACATAGAACAAGCGTCGTTCTTCTTCCAATTCGGCACGGGTGTTCATGCTCATGGCACTGGGGAACAGATCTTCTTCCATGCCCACGATATAGACAAAAGGAAATTCAAGGCCTTTGGCCAAATGCACCGTCATAAGGGCCACGCGGTTATCGTCTCCCTTTTCATTGTCTAAGTCGGTAGCCAGCGCTACATCCTCCAAAAATTCCGTTAGGGACCCTGTGGAGTCGGCCAGCTCTTTTTGGCCTTCCACAAAATCGCGAATTCCGTTCAACAACTCTTCCATGTTTTCAATCCTAGCAATCCCTTCAGGAGTTCCGTCTTTTTTAAGTTCGGCCAACAGCCCTGTTTTTTTGGTAACATGCTCAGCAATTTCAAAGGCATTGTAGGTTTGGTTCAATACTTGAAAACTTTCGATCATGGTTACAAAATCCTGGAGTTTCCCTTTGGTGGGGTTATTGAGTTTCAAATCGATTTTGTCCAGATGCTGCATCACTTCAAAGACTGAACGTTGGTAATGATTGGCGGCTACGATGAGCTTGTCGAGGGTGGTATCCCCAATACCACGGGCTGGATAATTGATAACACGTTTCAGGGCCTCTTCATCCTTAGGGTTCAAGATCAATCGCAGGTAAGCAACTACATCCTTTATTTCCTTGCGCTGGTAAAAACTGAGTCCGCCGTAAATACGGTAGGGAATGTCTTTTTTCCGCAATGCATCTTCAATGGCACGGGACTGGGCGTTGGTACGGTATAAAACGGCAAAACCATCATACTTTAACTGATGATTCATACTGCTTTCAAAAATAGAACTTGCCACAAACCGCCCTTCGTCCCCATCGGTCATGGAACGGTTAATCTTTATTTTGTTGCCATCTTCATTGGCCGTCCAAACTACTTTATCCAAGCGGTGCCTATTCTTTTCAATGATGCTATTGGCCGCAAGGACAATGTTTTTGGTAGAACGGTAATTTTGTTCCAAACGGTAAACCCTAACATCGTCGTAGTCTTTTTGAAAATTTAGGATGTTATTGATGTTAGCCCCTCTGAAGGCGTAGATGCTCTGGGCATCATCCCCTACGACACAAATATTTTGGAAGCGGTCGCTTAAGGCCCGTACGATTAAATATTGGCTGTGGTTGGTGTCTTGGTACTCGTCGACCAAAATATACTTAAATCGCTGTTGGTATTTGGCCAATACGTCCGGAAATCGGGTCAATAATTCGTTGGTCTTCAACAACAGGTCATCAAAATCCATTGCCCCGGCCTTAAAGCATTTGTCTACGTAGTTTTTATAGATTTCTCCCAGTCTGGGCATTTTAGCCATGGCATCAGCTTCCATCAACTCAGGGTTGTTGAAATAGGCTTTCACCGTAATCAAGCTATTCTTGTAGGAAGATATGCGCGAATAGACCTGCTTGTATTTGTAGATGTCCTTGTCCAGATGCATTTCCTTGATAATAGCGCGTATCACACTTTGGCTATCTTGGGTATCATAAATGGTGAAATTGGAGGGATACCCCAGTTTCTCGGCCTCGAAACGAAGAATTTTTGCAAAAATACTGTGAAACGTACCCATCCAAAGGTTTTTGGCTTCGCTAGCTCCAACGATATCCGCAATCCTACGTTTCATCTCACGGGCCGCTTTATTGGTAAATGTGAGTGCCAAAATATTGAAAGGGTCAATCCCTTCCTCCATTAAGTGAGCTATGCGATACGTGAGGACCCTTGTTTTCCCTGAACCTGCCCCCGCAATTACAATAAGAGGACCTTCCTTATGTAGGACGGGTGCCAGTTGGGCATCGTTTAATTGTTCTAAATATGCTTGCAATGGTTTTTCCTGAAGAATTATGAAAGGTGGAAATTAACGAAATTCATGCGAAGACAACGGACAAATGTGCATTTTTTATAAACAACACCCTTAAGGCTTCGCTATTTTTTTAAGATGAAGTATCTTTAGCTCAAAACACCCGTTATGCGTTACGTTCTTCTATTGCAGCTATACTTACTGTGTGGTTTCGCACATGCCCAAATGGATCAGGATATCTTAAAGGATGCTGAAAGCATTGAATCGAAAGTCATTGATTGGCGGCATTACTTTCACCAAAACCCTGAACTCTCGAACCGCGAATTCAATACAGCCAAAAAAATTGAAGCGCACCTAAAATCCCTTGGAATTGAGGTGCAAACCGGTATTGCCATTACCGGAGTGGTTGGAATTTTAAAAGGGGATTTGCCCGGTAAGGTGGTAGCCCTCCGTGCGGATATCGATGCATTACCAGTAACGGAACGAAACAACCTTCCGTTCAAAAGTACGGTAACCACTACTTTTTTGGATACTCCAACCGGGGTCATGCATGCCTGTGGCCATGATACGCACACTGCCATTCTTATGGGTGTAGCCGAAGTACTTTCCAAACATAGGGACAAGATAAAAGGCACCATCAAGTTTATTTTCCAACCCGCCGAAGAAGGTCCGCCTCCCGGAGAAGAAGGTGGTGCCAAACTGATGATCAAGGAAGGTGTCCTAAAGAACCCTAACGTGGATGCCATTTTTGGATTGCACATCAATTCTTCCACTCCCGTTGGGACCATCAGGTACAAAAGTGGGGGAACTATGGCTGCCGTAGAGCGTTTTGTGGTTAAGGTTCAGGGCAAAGGCACTCATGGATCTGCGCCTTGGACGGGGGTAGATCCCATCTTGATATCGGCCAAAATCATCGATGGGTTCCAAACCATTATTAGCAGGGAATCGCCTCTGGTAGATGGGGCTGCCGTAATTACTGTAGGAAAAATTACTTCAGGGGTTCGTTTTAACATCATCCCAGAATCGGCCGAAATGATCGGTACGGTGAGAACACTGGATTCCGATATGCGCGACCTCATCATGACCCGTATGACCGAGATGGCCAGTGCCATTGCCAAAGCTTATGGCGGAAGTGCAACCGTGGAATGGCAAAACAATACTGTGGTTACTTACAACGACCCCAACTTAACCGCTAGCATGGTTCCAACTTTAGAGCGTGTTGCAGGTGCAGAAAACGTGTGGGTCACCAAAGCTTCTACTGGCGGAGAGGATTTTTCGTATTTTCAGGAAGAAGTGCCAGGATTTTACTTTTTTTTGGGAGGAATGGATCCCCTTAATGAAACGCCGTATCCCCATCATACTCCCGATTTCCAAGTAGAAGATTCCGGAATGCTATTGGGCGTAAAGGTCATGTCGCAATTGGCACTGGATTATTTAAATACAAACTAACTAATCATGTGGGATTATATCAAAGAAATTCCTTGGTGGGGCTGGATATTGATTGTCATAGCGCTAGTTGCCCTTAGGGATATATTATTTCAAAGAAAGCATACCATTAGTCATAATTTTCCGGTCATTGGGCATTTCCGATACATGTTGGAACGTATAGGTCCAGAACTTCGCCAGTACTTGGTTGCCAATAATCGTGAAGAACTCCCATTCAACAGGATTGAAAGGGGGTGGATCTATGCTTCTGCCAAAAAAGAGAACAATTATGAAGGGTTTGGTACCGATACCGACATTTATGCACACCAACATATTTTTATCAATAATGCCATCATTCCTTTCAAAATTGAAAAAGACCACCCCAATGCGCACGACAAGTACTTTCTTCCGTGTGCAAAAGTAATGGGGCTTTACAATCAACGAAGAAAACCATTTCGCCCGGGTTCGGTTATCAATGTGTCGGCCATGAGTTTTGGCTCCCTTTCTGCCAAGGCTATCGAATCGCTGAACAAAGGCGTAAAAATTGCCGGGGCCTACCATAACACGGGCGAAGGAGGGCTTTCTCCCTATCACAGTCATGGCGGCGACGTTATTTTCCAATTTGGAACGGGTTACTTTGGAATCCGTGATGCAGCGGGAAATTTTTCCATGGAAAAATTGGTCCAGCTTGTTGATGACAACCCTTTTGTGCGTGCCATTGAAATTAAACTTTCGCAGGGTGCGAAACCTGGAAAGGGAGGGGTTTTGCCAGGGGCCAAGATTACCCGCGAAATAGCTGGAATTAGGCATGTTCCCATGGGAAAGGATGTGATTTCGCCCCCCAATCATACAGCATTTTCCAATGTTGTGGAATTGTTGGATTTCATCGAAACCATTGCAGAAAAAACAGGACTTCCGGTAGGAATTAAAGCGGCAATAGGTAAATTGGAGGAATGGGAACTTCTAGCCGATTTGATGGTCAAAACCGGCAAAGGGCCCGATTTTATTACGGTTGATGGCGGCGAGGGTGGAACTGGGGCTGCTCCCCCAAGCTTTGCAGACCACGTTTCTCTTCCATGGGTTTATGGCTTCAGCGATCTTTACAAAGTCTTCAAACATCGAAAAATTACCGATCGCATCGTCTTTATAGGTAGTGGTAAACTAGGATTCCCTGCCAAAGCGGCCATGGCATTTGCAATGGGAGCCGACTGTATCAACGTGGCGCGTGAAGCCATGATGAGTATTGGATGCATTCAGGCCCAAGTGTGCCATACCAACCGTTGCCCAAGTGGTGTTGCCACGCAAAGTAAGTGGCTGCAGAACGGGATTAACATTCCATTAAAAAGTGAGCGCTTGGGACAGTACTTCAAAACATTCAGGAAAGAACTGATTGAAATTACCCATGCCTGTGGTTATGAACATCCCTGCCAGTTCAAAATGCGGGACATCGATGTGAATGTAGACGATCATTACCTTTCGAAAGAGCTAGATCGCACCTATATGTACGAAAAGGATGTGGTTTCCTTCAAAGGGATGCAATCGCTAAAGGATTGTCCCTACCTAGGCGGTGTTATCGCTCAAACAAATTTATAAAGGTCTTGCGGTATGTTTTGGAAATGGGGACCCTCCTACCATTGGTTAGAACAAGATATCCTTCATTTTCGAAACTTTCCACGTTATTAAGGTTTACAATATGCGATTTATGGCACTTGAAGAAATGTGGAGCGAGTAACTTTTCAAATTTTCCCAAGCTATAAGAACTCAAGAAATCCCTTTCTTTTAAATGAATTCGGGTATAGCCTTCATCACCCTCCAGGTGCAATACCTCGTTTTGGGCCACAAAAGAAAGTCCAGAAGAGGTAGGGACAATCAACTTTTGCTTGTCTTCTAAGGTTTGGGTCAAAAAGTGGAGCAATCGATCTTTACTTTCTTGCTGGGCCTTGTCCTCGATAATTCGCAATGCCTTCTCGATAGCATATTTCAAATCGTCATTGTCGATAGGTTTTAGCACATAATCCACCGCCGATTGCTTGAGGGCCTTCAGCGCAAATTCATTGTAGGCCGTAACAAAAATAACTTCAAAGCTTACGTTGCTAAGCCTGGTTAAGAGCTCAAATCCATTCATCCTTGGCATTTGGATGTCCAAAAAAAGGAGGTCCGGTGGGGTTTGCCTTAAAAATTCAAGACCCTCTTCCGGTACTTGAAAGGTTTTGAGTATGTCTATAGCAGGAAAAAACTGTTCTATTTTACGTTGCAATCCCTGTAAATTGGAAGTCTCATCGTCTATTAATACCGCCGTGATGGTACTCATGCCTTTATTTTTTTGATCGTAAAAGTAACTTTATTGCCTTTATTTGCTGCTTCAGGAAATGCATCCGTTCTCTGGTACACTACTTGCCATTCCCGGGTTTGGTTCAAATAATAAATGCGCTCTGTTAAAACCTGTGTGGCATTTAGCTTTTTCTTTCCTTGACTCTTGGCAGGGTCGTAACCCGTACCGTCATCGGTAATCGTAACCACCAATCCGGAATCTTCTTGTTTTTCAAAGGAAACATCCACACGGCCCGTTCCTTGTTTATTGAAGATGCCGTGATTCACCGAATTTTCCACGATGGGCTGCAGCAACATAGTAGGGAGTGTTTCGGTTACCGCAGTGACATTTGGGGCAACGCAAACTGAAAACTCCAACTTTTCGGAAAAACGCATTTGTTCAATTTCCAAGTAATTTTGAATCAAACTGCATTCTTCCGCTACGGTAATTTCGTTCATTTTGGAAAGTTCGAAAAAGCGACGGATCAATTTCGAAAATTTTACCAAATACACCTCCGAAGCTACCAAGTCACTCTGATTGATGTAATTTTGGATAGCAGACAAGGAGTTGAACACAAAATGTGGATTCATTTGCGATCGCAAGGCATTCAGTTCAAATTCAATCATTTTCTTCTGCTGTTCGATCTTGAAGGTTTTCCGCATTAAGTCCCTTTTCCGCAAATAAACCGACAACCCAATGAGAAGCCCCAAAAACACCATTCCGCCCAGCACCTGTACCCACAATCGTTGCCACCATAAGGGAAGAATCTCAAAGTGCACTTTTTGCTCGATTCCGTTTTTTTGCACTTCCAACACATAGCGGTTAGGTGGCAATTGATTGAAGTTAAGCTGTTTGGAAGTTGTTTCTTGCCATTTTTTTTGAAGTGGCAACAAACGGAACTCGTAAGCATTGTTACCGTTATTACCGCCAAAGTCAATAGACCCAATCTGGATCCCAACTGAATTGTTTTTAGTAAAACGCACGGGGGTTTCTTCGGAGATCGGTTGACCGTTAAAATGCATCGAATCGAAATATAAGCCCAAAAATTGGCTCTTTACTTCGAGGTTTTTGGGAATGGTCGCAATGCCCAAATCGGTAGCAAGGAACAATTGATCGCCCAATGCGGAAATTCCGTTCACTTTTCTGGACAAGAGCCCTTCGGCCTCAGAAACACTGTACTGAAATTTGTACTCCCCATTTTCCTTGAAATAGTAAAGCAAGCCCTTATCTGTTGCCAGCCAGAGGGATTTTCCTTCGGCATAAGCGTCTTCCACGGAATACAGTTTAGTGTTTGGAATTTGAATGGCAGGGCCATTCATCGAAAATTCATAAACCCCAAAACCCTCGGTGAGCAACAAAATTTGGTCTTCATCCATTGCTACTATTTTGTGGATGGCCATTCCATCCAGCGGTTCGTTTAAGGGAAATAACGAAATTTCTCCTTCTTTCAAACTTTGAACACCCTTAATGGTAGCAATCAACAACCGGTCTTGATAAGGAAAAAACTGATTGCCCCCTATTAAAGGTAATGTCTCCAAAACCTCAAAACTAACGGGGTCTATTTTTTTTAGGTTCAAAGAGCCTAAACCCCAGTAAAACCCGTCCAAAAAAGCCATTTGTTTGATGCCCTGATTAATTTCTATCCTGTGCCCAGGCAATAGCGCTCCCGAAGGTGAAATGGAATCTTCCTGGAGGGCTAAATAGTCGACAAAAAAAACTTTATTCTTTTGCGCTACATAGGATACAGGATATGGGAACCCTTTTTTTTCAAAATGCGGAACAAAGCTTTTGGTTTCTGGATTCCATCTGTAAAATCCTTTATCAACAACGCCTGCGATAATTTGTTGTTTCAAACGGGTGATGTGTGCAATCTTTTCGTCTTCCAAATGCAATTGGATGTTTTTTTGGGTATAGGACGATTTGAACAAACCATTTCCGAATGAGGCTGACCACAGGTTGCCGGTTCGATCCAAAAAGGAATTGTGTGCATTGAGGACCTCGGGAAATTCGTAGGTTTCGGCAACCAAAAAGTCGGGGTTAAGGATGGCCAAATGATTGCGATCGGTAATCTGTACTTGTCCATTGTTAAAAATGATCCTCCCATAAACGGAATAGACCCGGTCCTTTTCCAAAAAACTGGTCCCTTCTACCAGTTTATCGGTATGGAGGTTCAATACGTGGTAATGATCCTTAGTGAGCCAAAAAACAAGCGAATCCTTCGCACGTAGATGGATTATTTGTTTATCAACTACCCCATCTATGGCCTGCCGCAGGTCCCAAAACGTTTGATATCCCTCTATCCAATTTACTAAAGAATCTTTTGGGGAATTCCTGGGCAGGATGCGCCAGTGGTTCTCTCGGTCCAAGCCATACCATTCGTTGTTACTCTCAAAAAAGACATTTGAACCCACTTCAACAAACCGAAATGGAAAAAAAACCGAGGCGTCTTCTCCCCCATACGAATAAACCATATCCTTGTAGATGTAACCTACTTGCGAGCCCTTGGAAAAAAACCAAACTTTACCGTCAGGCGAAGATGCGAGTTCCCAAATATCGTTACTGGGCAAACCTTCCTTAATCGTAAACTCCTTGAATGAGTCGCCATCGAATTTTACCAATCCATTGTCGGTCAAAATCCAAATAAACCCCTCAGAGTCCTGGGCAACTTTATACACATGGTTGCTGGGTAATCCGTCCCGGATCCCAAAATTTGTTGGCTTTTGGGCAAAACTCAACTTCCCATGCAAAAGCAATGTAAAAAATACTATGTAAGCAATTATGCGTTTCATGGGGTTGCCAATTCCTTAAAAGTAGTGAAATGCAGAGAGGAATGAATAAAAACAGGGCAACTTTTATGTTGCCCTGTTTAGGATCATTCTTTGATGAAACGAAGCATTTGGATACTATTTTCTATTTCAATCCGCAATAAGTAGATTCCAACTGGAAATTTCGATACATCAACCGATTGGGTTTTGGAAACTTTTCCCGTTTCAAGGATACGCCCAGCCATATCGAATAAAGCATATTCAACCGAAACTTCAGAACTTAGGTACAAGGCATTCTTCGCGGGATTTGGAAACAACCGAAGCGTTTTACTTTCGGGTGTACTGACCGCCAGAATAGTGTCGTCGCAATCCCTGTCTGCTACTGTTCTAGGATTTGCCGTTATGGTGATAGGCCCAAAATTGTAAGGAACGAAACCAGAAATGGCAGAAATGGGAGTGTACTGCAAGGGGTTTAAGGTAAGTGGCTTGTTGAGATGGATGCAATTGTTGGCCAAGGTGGCATCGGTGGCAATGTATTCTGGCCAAGTCTCGTTGGAAGGAATGGTTCGGTAGCCCACATGGTAATAATGTGTTCCGGTACCATCATTGTTCATGTATTGGTAAGACATGTCTGGATAATAAATCAAAGGCATTTGGAGACTCCAAAAGTTGAATTCCTCTGGACTATGCTCGATGTGTGAAACCAAATACTGGGTGTAGGGACTGGTTTGTGCTCCCGTGGCTTTGTTGAATTCATACACAAAAATATTGCTTTGCCCGGTTACGGGATTTCCATTGGTATCCTGCCAGTTTTCATCACGGTCGTAGCCGGATATCATCAAGTTGGCAGTATTGGTAATTGATTCGGTTAATTTAAAGCCATACGAATTTAAGTCGCTGTTGGTCACATACCAGCTTCCGGAAGGTATGATGTTACCGCTCAAATCCAATTCGGTTACCCCAAAATAATGCGTCTGCGAATAATTGCACAACATGAAAATGTGCTGGGAGGTTGCGTCAAAATAGGCATCCACACTTACATCCTGTGAATTTCCGAAGATGTAACTACTGTCCCAGAGAAAATTTCCCTGAAAGTCGATATAATGAGCCAAGACCCCCTGTTGGTCTGGAGTTCCAGCCACCGCGTTTCCAACGACACTTCCGGTAAGAAAGAATCCGGTTGGGGTTTCGGTAACCCCGTTAATGAAGTCGTAATCGAAGGTTCCGTTGGGGCTATTGTTATTGTCCATTTCAATCACCCACAATGGGTTCAAAGCCAAATCGGTACGGAGCACAAACCCCAAATTGGTAGGGCAGGTAGAATCGGTGGTGGGACACGAGGTGAAAATACCCCCAACGACAAAACCGGGGTCTTGCACCAAATCCCCATCGGCATCGCTATTGGTAAAAATTATTTTTAAACCCTCAGAATTCATGGGCGGGGTAAGGATGTCATAAAAATTTGCACTGTTCACAAGGCCTGTAGAAGCACTTATATCGGCTATAAATATGGATCGTGTTGTGGGTCCATTCACTTCAACATAGCCCGTGGCATACACTTTATCCAAATAGTTAACCACATCCAATACCCGAATTACCGGAAGGGAAATGTCGCTGTAATTATGGGCCCATACCGTAGTCCCAAATTGGTCTTTTCGGTGCAGTGTCATAATCTGTGTAGCAAAATTGACATCAAAAACATTTCCAGCCATGATAAAATTATTGGAATTGTCGTTAATAATGTCGATGTTAAGATCGTGGTAGTATAAAGTCTGTTCCCCTCCATTTTTTTGAAAAGGTTGCGCAGCGAGTTTCAGGGAAATCAAAACAAACAATAAGCGTAGTGGTGTTTTCATAAGTTCTTTTTTACAATTATTCAAATCTATAGCCGCCCATTCAAATTAAAAACCACGGTTTACCCACTTCAGCTTTTCGTACCTTGAAATACTAGTTTCGTTCCATCAACGTTATTTGTAAAGTTTCCTAAAAACAGTATGTTTGTGCTAAATCCTACAAGATGGAAGAATTTTCCCAAATCCTAAATTACGTTGCTTACCTCTTACCTGCAATTGTTGTGGGGGTTGTTGCTTATTATTTCTTTAAGGGCCATACAGCCAACGAAGAGGGCCGTCGGCGCTACTTGATACAGAAAGAAGCGCAAAATAAAATACTTCCTGCACGACTTCAGGCCTATGAGCGTCTTTCACTGTTGATGGAACGCATCGATCCCAACAAACTTTTGATACGCGTTAAGCCTTTTGATGACGAAATCGAAAAATACGAAATGCTGCTCATCAAAAATATCGAACAGGAATTTGACCACAACGTGACCCAGCAAATCTATGTGTCTCCAGAATGTTGGAACCTCATCAATGCAGCTAAAAATGCGACCATACACGTCATCCGCCAAGCAGCTATGCACGAAAAGGATAACGATGCCGATGCCTTAAGGGAATACCTGCTACGGAATTTTATGGACGAAGTTACGCCCTCACAAAAGGCTTTGGCCTATATCAAAAAAGAAGTCTCGGAGTTATTTTAGCGATTACTGAATTTCGTTCAGTTCGATGTTTTTCTTTTGGGCGTATTGAAACCCGCTCTTCCACCAACTTTCCATTTCGTCCTTATCAAAAACCAATGAATTGGTGGTCAGTACAATTGGGGTGTAATAAAAGTTCAAAATGGCATTATTATTAGTGGCCACAAACTTCCCAATGCGGATGTTTTGCTTCTCAATACGATCTGCCATATACGCATACATATTGCTAATAAGGGCAAACACGTTTTTGGATGGCAACCGGTTGTAATAGGTAACCTCGGTTTGCAACACAATCACGTCCACTTCGGTCGCGCCACGGGTAATGGCTTCTTCTATTGGCACCAAGCTCCCAAAACCACCATCGGCATATTCGCACCCGTCTTTCTTAACCAAGCTCATGAAAGGGGTATAGTTACAGGAAATCCAGATCCAATCGCAAAAATCCATGTAATCAAAATCCTTAATCGATTTATATTCCACCTGATTCAACGAGAGGTTGGACACCGTCACCACCAATTCCCTAGAGCTTTGCTGCAATAGGTTGAATTCCTCTTCGGTAAAGGTACGCGTAATAAGTTTCCTTAGGTTAAGGCTCTCCCCAAAGGTCTTACTCTTCCTCAAAAAATTCCGCAAAACATTTAAATGGTGAATTCCTATTTCCTTTCCTCCCCATTTGTCTTTTTTTACCACAAAAGGCTGGTGGCTGAAAATGGATTCCTGAGTCACGGAAGTATATACCCCCTTTATTTTTTCAATTTTATCCAGCGCTAAGTGGGGAATGAGCAAACTACCTGTTGAAGTCCCAACAAACAGATCGTAGCGGTGACCCATTTCTTCAATCAAATATTGGGCAACCCCACCTCCAAAGGCACCTTTGCTGCCACCTCCCGAAATGACCAAGGCCCTCATTGCATGTCTAATTTACGTTTAAGGTACGCTTTTTCCTTTTCAGAATAGGATGAAAAAAGCGCCAAAACTTGCGCTTTATTTCCTTCTTCTTCCATAAAATTGTCGAGCATTGCTCTCGCTGCATCCCTAAAACGCCAGTAATGATGGGTGCAGGCATTGATTAAGTTCTGGATAAAAACAGGGTCGCTAATTCCCATGGCGTAAAGGTATTCGAAAGCTTTCTGCCGAATTTCAAAACTAAAGTCGGGCCCTGAATAGCCCAAAAGCTCCTCGAGGTACCCTTTTTTGGTGTCCGTACGATACCCTTCCGTATACAATGCCAGGGTTAACCACAATTGCCGAATGTTTTTATCTTGAAAACCCATGATACCGTCCATTCGGTCCAAGTAAACTGTCCTCCTTCCCGGAAACTGCAACCACAGATTGTACAAAGCCGCCTCCTGTGTAAGGTAAGAGGCATCGTTTAACAAGTTTTCATATTCGGCACGAAAGGATTCCGGGATGCCATCCATGGAAAGTGCCACGGCTTGGCGAACCCAAATATTTTCGGTTTTCATGGCGGTTTGGTACAGCGACATTACCTCTGAAAAGGGCTCTTTGGACAATTGGTATACCGCTTCTTGTCCAATAAACTCATTGCCTCCCTGTATTGCTTCTCGAAGCTGCGCTTCTTTGTTTGATAGAGGAAGGTCCCACAAGGCCGCCGTTTCAAAGTATTTTTGAATGAAGGGTGATTGCATCAGCGATTGGTAGGCAGCCTCCGACTGAAAGGCCGACTGATACAGCCAATCCTGTTCCCAACTTGAAATGTCGGTATTGGTCAATGCGCGTATTTCATTTAAAAAATCTTCGGTATTTACATTTTGGTAGGCATGCTTTTTCAGGTAGTTTTTCACTGCATTCTTAAACGTATCCTCACCAATGGTTTCTTTCAGAATATGGAGTGCCCAAGCTCCTTTTTCGTAAAAAGTGAGCGATGATGCTTTTGGGTCTAGGAGGTACTCCCCCTTTCCTTCTTCACTTAAAGCCTTTAACTGCTCGGCACTTTGAAAGAGTTTCCAATAATAATAGTCCGTACCAAAAAGCGCACGCTCGGCCAATAGTGCATAGTAGGTGGCAAACCCCTCATGAAGCCAATGGTGCTTGCCTTCAGTCTCGGTTACCAAATTTCCAAACCATTGATGGGCCATCTCGTGCGCGTTTACGTTTATGTAAT
Organism: Flavobacteriaceae bacterium UBA6268; assembly: GCA_002440705.1. Classification (GTDB taxonomy): domain Bacteria; phylum Bacteroidota; class Bacteroidia; order Flavobacteriales; family Flavobacteriaceae; genus DJVA01. The sequence continues at coordinate 16,060 of DJVA01000039.1, forward strand.
TTCGGTCTTTGAATGCAACGGAATCGATTACAAATGCCTCTGAAAAAAAAGTACAGCCGGTATTTTCCATACCCGCATACAGAAAATCCCGAATGGGTACTTCCTTGTAATTTTGCCAAGGATACGGCACCCCAATTTCTTCCCCCAAAAAATCGAATAGCTGCTGTGTGTAGCGGTAGGTCGGTTCAAAGTAAGCAGAATCCTTAGGTTCATAATACAGTTCTATGGGAATTCCCGATTCAGAAGTAAGGGTACGATGTTCAAAGTTTCCAACCGCAAAAGCCACCAAATAGCTGGACATGGGCTGCTGCATGTTAAACTTCCAATACACTTTTGGTCCCTTGGGTATTTTTGAAACTAGCGTACCGTTTGCTATGGCGATGCTCCCCGAAGGAATGATTAAGGTTAGGTCAAACTCCATCTTATCGGTCATGGCATCTAAACTGGGAAGCCAATTTGAGGTATATTTTCCTTGGCCTTGGGTCCAAATTTGATGGTGTCCAAAATACAAGGTCTGCTTCGGAAATGCTTCGTATTGAAAAAAAGCAGTGTAGGTACGAAATGCCTCAAAAGGGCCGATGAGCCATATTTTATTTTCCTGTGCCTTTACGGGAACACCCTCCATGGCTTGGCCTTTGATGGTCATGTGCTGGGCATCCAAGTAAATGGAATCTACTGCCTGCAAGGTCTTGAATTTCACCTTTACACTTCCAAAAACTTTTGCTTCAGTAGTAAAAGGTTCTATGGCAGCATCAATTTTCAGAAAATCTACGAGCGAATCCTGCTGGGCATAACCCAAGGAACTAAGGCAGAGGCATACAAAAAGAAAAAAACGGAACATGGAAGTTGTGTACAATTTTATAGCCAAGATACTCATTAAATAGCAGAAATTATACCAGCCTATGTAGGTCTTATCCAGAAATTGGTATTTTCGTTTTATGGATTCCCAATCGCTACAAACTCCTATCGAGTATCTTAAGGGTGTTGGTCCCAATCGGGCCGATTTGCTCAAGAAGGAGTTAGGCATCCACACCTTTCAGGATTTGATCCATCTTTTCCCAAACCGTTACCTCGACCGCACCAAATACTACCGAATTGCGGAACTACAGGACACACAGGCCGAAGTACAGGTGGTTGGACGCATTACCCACATCAAAACCGTTGAGCAAAAGCGCGGGAAGCGTCTGGTAGCAACCTTTATGGACGATACTGGCCAAATGGAATTGGTGTGGTTTCGAGGACATCGCTGGATTCGTGAAAACCTTAAGCTAAACGTTCCGTATGTTATTTTTGGGAAAATCAACCAATTCAACAACGGATTTTCCATGCCGCATCCAGAAATGGAACTGCAGGAGGCACATGAAAAAAGCCTTCGTTCGGCCATGCAACCCATTTATCCTTCAACAGAAAAACTATCAAGTAGTGGCATTACGAACAAAGTGATTAGCACTTTGATCCAAAATTTATTTCTCGAAACAAAGTTGCAGTTTTCAGAAACTCTATCTAAAACAATTATGGGGCCCTTGAAATTAATCCCCAAAAATGAAGCTCTTCTTAACATCCATTTTCCAAAAAGCCAAGCACTGCTGGCGAAGGCACAATATCGATTGAAGTTTGAAGAATTGTTCTATGTACAATTACAATTACTCCGAAAGAATTGGTTGCACAAGACCAAATTTAAGGGCTATACTTTTACCAAAGTGGGGGATTATTTCCATACCTTTTTTGAAACGGTTTTGCCCTTTCCACTCACGGAAGCACAGAAACGTGTGGTGAAGGAAATTCGGAGCGATTTGGGGAGCCAGGCACAAATGAACCGCTTATTGCAAGGCGATGTGGGTTCGGGAAAGACGGTAGTGGCCTTCATGTCAATGCTCATCGCACTTGACAACGGTTTTCAAGCTTGCTTAATGGCTCCGACTGAAATTTTGTCAGTCCAGCACTACAACAGCTTATTGAATTGGTGTAAATTATTGAATATCAGTATTTCAATATTAACTGGTTCAACTTCAACTTCAAATAGAAAATCCATTCACGAAAACCTTCAAAATGGGTCCTTGCAATTGTTGGTAGGCACCCATGCCCTCTTGGAAGATCGTGTTCAATTCAAAAATTTGGGCCTTGCCATTGTGGACGAACAACATCGTTTTGGAGTGG
>DJVA01000030.1 GCA_002440705.1 Flavobacteriaceae bacterium UBA6268
GTTCTTGGACTCGGTTCATTTTCGTATTTCTGCGGTATTTGAAAACAGTCAAAACAAACGGTTTCAATATTTCAATTCCTCAAAAGAGAAAGTCATCCAGTATATTGAAGCACAGGAATTTTCTGAAGAGTCTCAGTTAGGGGAGGCCATAGCTACTCCGTTTTTAAACATCATCCTATATCCCGATGAAATCATAAAAGCCAGCCAGGGGCAAATATTCTTTTTTACATTTCTCGATTTTGATGCTTCAGTACGAAGCTATTTGAATATCAATGTAAAGCCTGAATCCAAAGGGTCCTCGGTACTCCAGTTAAGCCTAGTGGGACATAACAAACTTAAACTGGTTGATTATCTCAATACTTCGGTTGAAATCCTAAGTGAGGACATGCTGGAACGGAAAAATCTTTTTGCAACCAAAACTATCCGGTTCATTGATAGTAGTCTTGCCGAAAAATCCAAGGAATTAAAAAATGTGGAAGATGAGTTGAATAATTTCAAGAATACGAATTCCATTTTTAACCTCGAAACCGAAGGAAAACAGATAAATGATAAACTGAATAATTTAGATTTAAGGAAGGAAGGTATTAATCGGGAGCTGAATTACTACACCACCCTGGAAAACTATTTAATTACCCATTCAGACTACAGAGATGTGCCTGCGCCCTCCGTGGCTGGCATTACTGAAGCAAGTATTGTACAGGGTGTTTCGCAAATAGTCCAAAAAGCCCAAGACCGCAGTAAATTGGAATATTCCTATAAAGAGGGAGCTCCTATTTTTAAGGATATTGACCGCCAAATCGATGCAATTAAAAGGGTGTTGTTGGAAAATATCTCTTCCTCAAAAGGACTTAAAAACCAAGAATTGTCCGGTGTTAATAACGAAATTTACAAATACGAATCCGAGATCAGGAAATTACCCAAAGACCAACAAGAGTTATTGAAGATTGAGAGAAGGTATCGATTAAGTCAAGGAACGTACGACCTATTTTTGGCAAAACGAAGTGAAGCTGGGCTGGTTAAAGCGGCCAATGTGAGTGATGTTCTGGTTATTGACTCGGCAAAGGATACTGGAGGAGGAAGGGTTGGGCCAAATACCAAGCTTAATTATATTATGGCAGCGTTGTTTGGGTTACTTGTTCCCTTGGTTTTTGTGTTTTTAATTGTTTTTTTTGACAACAGCATTCATCACGCAAAAGATATCGAACGACTATCCAAGATTCCAATTCTGGGGGTCATTGGGAAAAGTACCTTGGACAATAACCTGGCTGTCATAGAAAGGCCTAAATCTGCAATTTCAGAGTCTTTCAGGGCCATACGCTCCAGTTTACAGTATATTTATAAGAAACAAGGTATAAGTGGCGCTAAAACGGTCATGGTTACTTCTTCCATTAGCGGGGAAGGTAAGACTTTTTGCTCCATCAATATTGCCTCGGTATTTGCATTAAGTGAAAAGCGCACCATTCTCATTGGATTGGATTTGCGAAAGCCCAAGATTTTTGACGACTTTAATATCAATAACGATATTGGAGTGGTTAATTACCTTATTGAAGAGGTCGAAGAGGAGGAGATTATTCAAAAAACCAAGATTGAATCCCTTGATATTATTACGGCTGGGCCCATTCCTCCCAATCCTTCGGAGCTTTTAATGACAAAGCGTATGTCTCAACTAGTCGAAAGCCTCAAGCAACGATATGATTACATTGTTCTTGATACACCTCCTTTGGGGTTGGTAGCCGATTCGTTGGAATTGCTTAAATATGCCGATGCCACCATCTACATGATCCGACAAAACTATACCAAAAAAGGAATGCTTGCCTTAATAAATGATAAATACAAAAAAGGGGAAGTTACCCATATCAGCTATGTGTTGAATTTCTTCGAGGGCAAAGCCAAGTATGGTTATGGGTATGGTGATGGTTATGGCTATGGTTACGGTTACGGCTACGGTTATGGCCACGGATACCACGATGAAGATCGAAAACCATCGATTTTGCACCGCCTGAAGCGATTAATAAAGAAATTGAGGAAGTAAGCATTTGTTCCAATAGGAAACCATGCTCCAGCCCCAGCAACATATCGGCAAACGAATTTTTGACCTAATGTTCTCATTGGTACTACTGCCCATAGTATTGCCGCTACTCTTAATTATATGGCTCTTGGCGTGCTTCTCTACAAGAAACAACGGTTGGTTTGTGCAAACAAGGATTGGCCTGGAGGGAAAACCTTTCAAACTTTTCAAAATAAGAACACTTAAAGGACAAAACCATCAGGATGTACTGGAAATGAAAGCTATGGAAACGGATTTTGGACGTTGGTTGCGGAAAACCAAATTAGACGAACTGCCACAAGTGTTCAATGTCTTAAAAGGTGACATGAGTTGGGTGGGCCCTCGCCCCGATATTCCCGGTTATGCCGATCTCCTGCAAGGGGAAGACCGTTTGTTGCTATCGGTCAAGCCCGGAATCACGGGCCCCGCTACCCTCAAATACCGCAACGAAGAACAACTGTTGTTGGAACAGTCCAATCCAAAGGTTTACAACGACACCATTATTTGGCCCGACAAGGTACGGATCAACAATCAATACGTAAAAGAATGGTCCTTTTGGAAAGACCTTGACTATTTGTGGCACTCCATTTTTTCCTAATACTTTACCATTTCAAAATAACCAGTTAAGCATCAATGAATGCATTCAGGATACAGTATTGCAACGGTATGCTACCACCGTTTGCAATGGGTCTAAGATGGTATCTTATAGTATGGTTATAGTATGGTTATAATATAATAAAGATTAGTAAAAAGCATATATAACCCACTAGTACTTTAGGCACTACGTAGTTTTAGAACAGCTATATTCCTTCTATTTTGTGAACCACATATTAATAGTCCATTTGGGGAGGTAATTGTGAGAACCTGTGTATCTTTGCAACCAATGTAGCCTCTAAGTATATGAAACAAGAACCTACCATTGCCATCATTGGCTTGGGATACGTTGGATTGCCCCTTGCCGTGGCTTTTGCCGAGAAGTACCCGGTAATAGGGTTCGATATCAACGAACAACGTGTGAAGGAATTGCAATCGGGAAAGGACGGTACTTTGGAAGTTTCCGGGGAAGACCTGCAACGGGTTTTGGGAAAAAAGCCGAAAGGATTGCTGGTAACGCAATATCCCGAAGTCCTTGCCTCGGCCCAAGTCTACATTGTAACGGTTCCCACGCCCACCAATAAGCACAACCAACCCGTGCTCACCCCTTTGGAAAAAGCCAGTGAGACCGTTGGGAAGGTTTTGAAACAGGGGGATGTGGTCATCTACGAATCTACCGTATATCCTGGGGTTACCGAAGATATTTGTGTCCCCATTCTCGAAAAATATTCGGGGCTTTCCTTCAACAAGGATTTTTATGCAGGGTATTCCCCAGAGCGTATCAATCCCGGGGACAAGGAACATACGGTAACCAAAATATTGAAAGTAACCTCGGGTTCAACCCCTGAAGCAGCTCAATACGTCGATCGACTCTATGCTTCAGTCATTACCGCCGGCACCCATTTGGCCCCTTCCATCAAAGTGGCCGAAGCGGCCAAAGTGATCGAAAACTCCCAACGCGACATTAACATTGCGTTTGTGAACGAGCTCTCCAAAATATTTCGGTTGTTGCAAATCGATACCCAGGCGGTACTGGAAGCAGCCGCTACCAAGTGGAATTTCTTGAAATTTACCCCAGGTTTGGTGGGTGGCCATTGCATAGGGGTCGATCCCTACTATTTGGCCCAGAAGGCAATGGAAGAAGGGTACAATCCCGAAATCATTTTGGCAGGCCGCCGCATGAACGATGGCATGGGGAGTTATGTGGCCCACGAAGTGGTGAAATTGATGATTCAAAAGGATTGTCATGTGAAAGGGGGAAAAGTATTGGTTCTGGGAATCACTTTTAAGGAAAATTGTCCAGACATACGGAATAGTAAAGTGATTGATGTGATTGAAGAATTGGAAAAATACAACTTGCATGTAGACATCCACGACCCTTGGGCCAATCCTACAGAAGTAAACCATGAATTTGGAAAGGAATTATTGGTGGATGCCTCCCAGATTGGGAAAAATTACGATGCCGTGGTTTTGGCAGTAGCGCACAAAGAATTTCGAAACATTGACGTAGCATCGCTTTTAGCTCCCAAAGCGGTAGTATTTGATGTAAAAGCCTTTTTGGACCCTCAACTTATTGATGGAAGGTTGTAGGAGATGATTGTTGGAAGGGAGGGAAAATAGCCTCTTCGAGTGTTCTCGATACAGCTTGCTGCGCAAGCCACTCGAACTGACTATTTGTTTTTGAATTTTTTCTTGGCTAGGTTAGGTAAGTCATTATACCTTCCTTCAATTAAGGCTTCTTTTTTTGCGCGTGACCATTTTTTGATTTTCTTTTCAGTTTCAATGGCAATTTCGGGATGGGTAAATTCTGCGTAAAATGCTAATTGGAGGGGTTTCCTATAGAATGTATAGGAGTCGGGATACCTTCCCGTTTGATGTTCTTCCAATCTTTTGGATATGTTGGAAGTAATCCCCGAGTAATAGGAATTATCTGCACATTTTAAGATATATACATAATAGATTCGCATAACATTTTTAGATGTCACTTCGAGTGTTTTTGGGAGCTATGCGAACAAAAATGTATCGAGAAGTATTTGATAAATATAAAAAATATTTTGTTTATGAGTTCTCGATACGGCTTGCTTCGCAACCCACTCGAACTGACGGGTTCTCGATACGGCTTGCTTCGCAACCCACTCGAACTGACGGGTTCTCGATACG
>DJVA01000084.1 GCA_002440705.1 Flavobacteriaceae bacterium UBA6268
TGTGGCAGAACTCCAGATCAGTTTAAAGATTGTGAAGAAACTCAACATTCCTAATCGTCAATGTACAAGTATTAAAGAATTTTAATATTGGTATTGTAAAACACTTATCTAAATTACATGAACAGTGGTTGTAAACGTGAAAATATTGTGCTAAAACTAAAAGAAAATGAACATATAAAGAGAATAACATGAATAATTAGGATACAACCAAAGGAGGCCATATGGTACATTACTAATATTTCGATAACTAAAAAATAGACAATTATGAAAAATAATCACTGGATATGGATGATTATAGGTTGTGGCTTGCCACTACTGTTCATCTTTTTTGCACCATCTATTGGTATAGAAAGCAGTTCTTCTTTGTTCATCTTCATCCTTTTTATGTTTACTTGTCACTTATTTATGCCTCACGGTTCACATCGACACGGTGGGCATAATCATTCGCAGAATAGTAAAAAGGGACAAGAACAAAGTAAAGAAGTACCTAAAACAGAACCTAAAGATGAACATAAAGGTCACCATCACTATTAAATACTAAATGATGAAACAAAAATTTCAAATAAGCGGAATTGGTTGTGGTGGCTGTGTAGCAAGGATCAAGAAGACTTTGGAAGAACATCCCAATATAGAAAAAGCAGAGATTTTTTTGGCTCCAAAAGGTGCTGCACTTATCACAATGAATGAAACACTTTCAGTTGCCGACTTACAAAAGCAACTTGATGGACTCAATGGTTATGCAATAACAGAACTAAATTAAACAACTTAAAATTAAAAACTATGCATTATTACGACGGGCATTTTGGAGGAATGCACCTCATATGGTGGATTATATGGATTATTTTTCTTGCATGGATATTTTTTTACCCCGCTGATATTCCATATCAAAAAACGAAAAAGGACAACCCACTGGATATTCTTAAAAAACGCTTTGCAAAAGGTGAAATATCTAAGGAAGAATTTGAAGAATCAAAAAAGATTTTAAAATCAGACAACTAACTTAAAACATAAAATTATGTACCGATTAAATGTAAAAAAACTTGGTTTCGCTTTCGGTCTTACCGGAGCACTAATTTACCTAGGCTGCATGATAGTGATGTCCACTGCAGGACAGGAAGGAACAATCAACTTTTTCAATAGCCTGTTGCACGGTCTGGACACCACTAGTATAATAAGAATGGATGTCCCCTTATGGGAAGCTGGTCTGGGAATTATACAAACCTTTATCCTTGGCTGGCTAATTGGTGCCTGCATCGCAGCTTTTTATAATGCACAGATAAGAATAAAAGATTAACATAAAAAGTATGCAGTACGTCTGGTTTGTATGGTCACTAATAATTCTTGTTCTTTGGGCAACAATCTATCTCTTCAAAAAGAATTCGAGAAGGGAAATGCTCAAAATGAGCCTGATTACAATGCCTTTTGGTTTAACAGAACCTTTATTCGTTCCAGAATACTGGTTGCCACCATCACTTTTTGATTTGGCTGAAAAGACAAGTTTTGATATAGAAAGCCTCATTTTTTCTTTTGCCATCGGTGGAATTGGAGCTATGCTTTACAATCTAATTTTCAATCAAAGCCTTATGCAATTAAACCATACAGAGCGGAGTCACAGAAGACATCGTTTGCATAAATATATCTTATTTGTACCTGTTGTAATCTTCTTTGTCCTAGCCTTTTTTACACCACTAAATCATATTTATTGTGGCATTATCGCTTTATTTATTGGTGGTTTATCTACCTTATATTGTCGTCCAGATTTAAAAAGAAAGATATGGATTGGGGGCATTCTGTTTACTATACTGTATTTTATCTATTTTGGTAGCATTCTTCCTTTTTACCCACAATATGTGGAACTGTACTGGAACCTTGACAACCTCACCCATATTCTTGTATTGGGCATTCCCATTGAGGAATTATTATTCGCCTTCACCTTTGGAATGTACTGGTCTGGTCTATATGAACACCTATATTGGAGAAAGCCCATTAAAACCCAAGTGCATGATTGACAACAAGAAAAAATATGATAATCTAGATATCAGCTGTAAGCAACTTGATACTGTTTGTTTACCCGAATCCTCATTGCCCCGAATTATAGTTATTGGTGGTGGATTTGCAGGTTTGGCATTAGTAGAAAAACTGAAGAACAAAGAGGTACAGGTGGTATTGTTCGACAAGAATAACTTTCACCAATTTCAACCATTGCTTTACCAAGTGGCTACAAGTGCACTGGAACCCGATAGCATAGTTTTTCCTTTCAGGAAGCAGTTTAACGGTTATAAAAATGTAGTTTTTCGCTTGGCAGAAGTAGAAGAAATTCAACCTTCTTCGAACATTGTAAAAACAAATAAGGGAAGTGCTTATTACGACTACCTTGTGTTGGCAACAGGCACGACCACAAATTTCTTCGGAATGGATACAGTTGAAGAAAATGGCTTGGGGATGAAAAATATCCGCGACTCACTTAACATTCGCCACATGATGTTACAAAACCTGGAGCAGGCCGCTATTACTTGTGATGGTGAAGAGCGTGATGCTCTTACTAATTTTGTGATTGTTGGTGGTGGTCCTGCAGGCGTAGAAATGGCAGGCGCTTTGGCAGAATTTTGCAAATATATTTTACCTAAGGACTACCCTGAATATCCTTCATCCATAATGAAAATCTATCTGATAGAAGCCGGAGAAGAGCTTCTGAGCACAATGTCAAACAAAGCATCCTCAAAAACCCTAAGGTATTTAGAAGATTTAAACGTAAAGGTACTTCTCAATGAATCAGTTACTAACTATGATGGTAATAAAGTTTCTACAAAAAGTGGCAAGACCTTTTTAGCAAAGAACCTGATTTGGACAGCGGGTGTCAAAGGGCAATTCCCCGAAGGTATTGATGAAAAGCATATTGTTAGAGGCAACCGAATAAAAACCGATCCCTATCTAAAAGTTGAAGGTCATGAAAACATTTTTGCCATAGGTGATATCGCGGCTGTTCTTACTGAAAATACACCAAAGGGGCATCCACAAGTTGCGCAAACAGCCATCCAACAAGGCAAATACCTTGGCGACACTTTAGTTAAAATTATGAACAACAAACCTTTGAAGCCTTTTACATACAATGACAAAGGGTCTTTGGCCACGGTAGGAAAACGGAGAGCTGTTGCTGATTTAGGCAAATTAAAATTTGGAGGTTATTTCGCTTGGTTACTTTGGTCGGTAGTACATCTCATGTCCATAAGTGGATTTAGAAATCGATTGATGGTTGGTTTTAATTGGGCGGTGAGCTATTTCACTTATGAAAAAAGCAACCGACTGATTATTAGAAATTTCAAACAAAATAACAATAAATAAAAAATGAAAAATATAGCAGTTATAGGATATGGAGTAATTGGTAAACGTGTAGCCGATGCCATAAATCTTCAAGATGACATGAACCTAGTTGGGGTTTGCGATGTCATTAGTGATTGGCGTATTCAAAACGCCGTAAGAAAGGGTTATGACATCTATGCCGCAACCCAAGAGGCTGCCGATAGAATGAAGTCTGAAGGTATCTCTGTTAAAGGAAATATGCAGGAGCTTTTAGACACAGTCGTCCTTGTTGTGGATTGTACACCAAAGAACATAGCAGCAAAAAATGTTGAAGTATATAAAAGCAAGGGCGTCAAATTTATTGTTGAAGGGGGTGAAAAACATGAAACCACAGGACATTCTTTTAATGCTGAAAGCAATTACAAAACTGCAATAGGCCTAAATCAAACAAGAGTGGTTTCTTGTAACACAACTTCTATTTTAAGAACCCTTGGTGCCTTAAAAAGAGCTGGTTTATTTGATTATGCCAGAGGTACACTTTTAAGAAGAGCTACTGACCCTTGGGAAAGCCATTTAGGTGGGATTATGAACACTATGGTTCCCGAAAAAGATATTCCGAGCCATCAAGGGCCTGATGCTAAAAGCGTTGACCCAGATTTGGATGTCATTACTTCTGCTATAAAAGTTCCAGAAACCCTAAGCCATATGCATTACTGGAATGTGAAACTAAAAAAACAGGTTACAGAAGAGGAAGTACTTAATGCCTTTAAAACATCCAGTAGAATCAAATTAATTCGCTATGACCAGGGACTGGTTTCAAACAATACTATAAAAGAAATGTTCATGGATATGGGACGACCTTGGGGCGATATGTATGAAGTAGCCCTGTGGGAAGACATGTTGAAAGTAGTAGGAGATGAATTGTTCTATGCCTATGTGGTCGATAACCAGGCGATTGTTATCCCCGAAACCATTGATGCCATCAGAGCACTTACAGGCATTGAAACCGATGGGAGAAAATCCATAGCTAAAACCAATGAAAGTTTAGGAATAAATTAATTATTATTGAAATGAAAACAGGCAGAAACATATTAGAAATCTTAGGTGACAAAGCCCACTTCTATTTGGAGCACGTGTGTGAAAAAATAACAAAGGATGAATTGCAAACACCAAGCAAGGATAGCCTAGACAAGGTATTTGGCAATAGCAACAGAAATCCACAGGTGTTGCGTAGTCTCTCCCAATTATACAATCACGGAAACCTAGGAGGAACAGGTTATTTAAGCATTTTGCCTGTCGATCAAGGTATTGAGCATAGTGCTGCTTTTTCATTCTATAAAAACCCAGATTATTTTGACCCAGAGAACATTGTTAAGCTTGCTATTGAAGCCGGTTGTAATGGCGTAGCATCAACCTTTGGCGTTTTGGGATTAAATGCCAGAAAGTATGCCCATAAAATACCTTTTATTGTAAAGATTAATCACAATGAACTGGTAACCTACCCAAATAAATACGACCAAACTCTGTTTGGGAAGGTAAAGGACGCGTGGAATATGGGAGCGGTTGCCGTAGGTGCAACCATCTATTTTGGTTCAGCTGAAAGTAACAGACAACTTAAGGAAATTGCCGAAGCTTTTGAAGAAGCGCATAATCTGGGAATGGCCACCATCCTTTGGTGCTACACCCGAAACGAAGCATTCAAAAAAGAAAAGGAAGATTATCACGCTGCTGCCGATATAACTGGTCAGGCAAATCATTTGGGCGTTACTATTCAAGCAGATATCATCAAACAGAAATTACCAACAAATAATTTTGGGTTCAAAGAAATAGGCTTTGGAAAATACGATGATGAAATGTATAAAACCCTTGCCACGGATCATCCCATTGACCTATGTAGATTACAAGTGGCCAATTGCTATATGGGAAAAATAGGATTGATTAATTCAGGCGGAGGTTCCAAAGGTAAATCCGATTTGTCCGAAGCTGTAACCACAGCCGTCATAAATAAAAGAGCCGGAGGTTCAGGATTAATTTTGGGAAGAAAGGCGTTTCAAAAACCTTTTGCAGAAGGGATTGATCTACTCCATACAATCCAAAGTGTATATCTTGAAAAATCCATTTCTATAGCATGAGCATAAATAACACTAAAGACGACAGCCTTGGGATAAATACTATGTTGTACGCAATTGTAAAGCTGGAGCAAACGCTTAAAATTATACGGTTTTAGAAGAGGAGATGAAGAATTGATAGATGATGATTTTATTCCATTACTTAATTACATTAACTTTTTTAACTATTTGAAAAAAAAATGTTGGAAACCTTTAAAAACATAAACCCATTTATTCTCGGACTACTAATCAGTCTAGGAATTGGCCTTATTTTAGGGCTAGAACGAGAGTACGACAAGCTCAAAGAAGAGCAGGGTTTTGCAGGTATAAGGACCTTCCCAATTGTTGCCATTACTGGTTTTATTTTGGGCACACTTTCTATCACATACACCACTTGGTTTGTTGTAATTGTTTCAGGCACTTTTTTGGGGTTTCTTGCTTTGAGTCATCTTTCTATTGTTCAAAAACATCTTATGAGTGGGATTACTACCAATATGGCATTATTCGCAACATTGATTTTAGGAGTAATGGTCTCAAGCCACATGCATAAAGAAGCTGTAGCCACAGCTGTGGTAATAGTTACACTTTTATCATTAAAGACAACATTCAAAACATTCATCAAAAATATAACCTCTGAAGAACTCTTTGCCTTTATTAAGTTTTCAATAATTGCACTTTTAATTCTGCCCTTCCTGCCAAAACAGGACTTTGGCCCTGAAGGCTTATTGAATCCGTTTGAAATTGGAGCAATTGTAGTGATTGTGTCATTTTTGAACTTTATAGGCTACTTCCTTGTAAAATATGTAGGTTCACAAAGAGGAATTTTACTAACTGCTATCTTAGGTGGCTTGATTTCAAGTACGGCTGTATCTTGGATTTATGCATCGCGAAGTAAAGAATCTCCCGAGCTATCAAAGCAATATGCTGCCGGTATTATTATTGCGTCTGCAATTATGTTTCCAAGACTTGCTGTATTGGCCTATATCTTCAACAATGCCATAATTGCATTTTTGGTTGTTCCATTTACTATCTTAACTCTTATTTGCTTAGTTACTGCACTGATTTTTATAAAAAAGGACAAACAGGTTACCGAGACAGGAATTAGTCTTGGCAATCCACTTAATATCTGGAACGCTCTTGGTTTTGGAGCAATTTATGTAGCCATTCTGTTTGCTGTCTTTTATGGAAACCGATTTTTTGGAGAAAGCGGTCTATATTATTCGGCGCTCATTGCTGGCCTTGCAGATACGGATGCCATAACCATTAGTATGGCCAAATATGTATCCTTGGAAAGAAAACTTACTCTATCAACCAATGTTATTTTAGCTGCGACCATAAGCAATATGGTCGTAAAGCTTGCAATCACCTATATCAAGGGGTCAAAAAGAGCAAGCAAACTTGTAATGGCCGTCTTTGGAAGTGTTGTGCTTGTTGGCATTAGTTATATTCTAATTAATTATTAAAAAATGAAAAACATATTAGTACCAACCGATTTCTCTAAAAACTGTAACAAAGCAGCGAAACTCGGTATTGAAATGGCAAAGTTATACAATTCTGAAATTCACTTTTTACACCTTATGAAAACCCCTGTAGATTGGGTGAAATTGGATAAAGAAAAAGAAAAAAGATACCCTGAAACACTTAAAGAAATTGGTGTTGCAAAGGCAAAACTTCGCGCTCTCGAAAAAGAAGCAGAGCACGCAGGACTCAATTGCAGAACCTTTCTCGAGTTTGATGAGGGGCAGGAAGATATATTAAAACATTCAGGACATTTTCACCACGATTTCATTATTACCGGAAGTAGTGGAACCAAGGGTATCATTAGGGAAATAACCGGCAGTAATGTGGAGCAAATTGTACGAAAGTCCAACGCACCTGTTATTGTTGTTAAAGATGAGGGAGTAAGCTTTCCTTTCAAGAATATTGTATTTGTTTCAGATTTTGAAGAAAACATAACCCAAGCCTTTAAGCAGGTGATCTCCATTGCTAAAGAATGTAATGCTAACATTCATTTACTGCGCATTAATACCAAAACGGATTTCAACAGCATAGAACTTGGTCTAAATCCAATTAAAGAACTCTTGCAAAAATTTCTTGATTTGAAGAACTATTCAATATCCGTGTATAATGAACCATCAGTAGAAACAGGAATCAATACGTTTGTAGAGCAACAGCCAACAGATTTGATTGCAATGGTTACTCACGGAAAGACTGGCTTTTTAAGCTTATTCTCTAAAAGTATTGCTGAAGGTGTTACCAATCATGCCACACTGCCAATTATGACAATTAGAATATGAATAATACAATAAACATAGTAAAACATTCTGGAGACGTTGTTCCGTTTGATGTTATAAAACTTATCGATTCTTTACGTCGAGCCAAAGCAAGCGAAGAACTTATTCAACAAATTGTTGAAGAAGTAAAAGCATCACTTTATGATGGGATGACCACTAAACAGATTTATAAAATGGCTTTTAAAATGCTTAAGGGCAAATCTTCTGTTAGTGCTTCTAGGTATAAACTTAAAAAAGCACTTATGGAGTTGGGGCCAACAGGATTTCCTTTTGAGAAGTTTGTGGGCAAAATTCTTCAGGAGGAAGGATTCGAAACAGAAGTTGGAGTTATTGTACAAGGCCATTGTGTAAGCCACGAAATAGACGTCGCGGCTCTTAAAAATGACAAGCACTACATGATAGAATGCAAGTATCATAGTGATAAGGGGCGTTTCTGTGATGTTAAAATACCATTATACATACAATCCAGGTTTATCGATGTCGAAATACAATGGAAAAAACAACCTGGTCATGACACAAAATTTCACCAGGGTTGGGTATTTACCAATACCCGATTTACTACCGATGCCATACAATATGCAAAATGTATGGGGTTGGGCTTAACTAGCTGGGACTACCCAAAAAACAATAGCCTTAAATATAGAATTGACAGAGCAGGGTTACATCCCTTGACATCGCTCACAACGCTTACCAAAACTGAAAAATCAAAGCTATTGGAAAGAGGCATAGTACTCTGCAAAGAGCTCCACAATACACCAACTTTATTAAGTCAAATCGGGATAGATAAAATAAGACACAAAAAGATTTTGGAAGATTCCGAAGCACTGTGTAAAAACTTTTAAAAAAACAATTTTAAAAAGAACAAGATGAAAACAGAAGAAGTAAAACAACAGGACAGCATAAATTTTGAGCCATTTTACGAGGCATTGGAAGATGACCCAGAACTGCTTGAAGAAGCCTTGGAAATACTATTGGAAATGGTAAACTTTGAACCTTCATCCATTAAAAAGTTAGCCCTTTATATCAAAGAGGATTCTCGAAATCTTTATAATGAAATGGTAGAGTTATACAAATCGACTCAACACAAAAGTAACACACCTTCTTGCTGTGGTGGCCACTAAATAAATATTATAAAAATGAAAAATAATAAAATAAACATCCATTTTTTGGGAGCGGCTGGTACAGTAACCGGTTCCAAATATTTAGTGGATACTGGAAACAAAAAAATACTGATTGACTGCGGATTGTTTCAAGGCTTAAAAGAGTTACGTCTCAAAAACTGGGAATATCTCCCTGTGAACGTTTCAGAGATTGATGTGGTTTTGCTCACACACGGCCATATGGACCACACAGGCTATCTACCAAGATTGGTCAAGCAAGGATTTAATGGTTTTATTTACGGTACAAATCCAACGTTGGATATTGCCAAAATCATTCTGAACGATAGTGCTAAAATACAGGAACAGGAAGCCGAACGTGCCAACAAAGAAGGTTATTCCAAGCACAGTCCAGCAGAGCCACTATACGATTTAAAGGATGTTGAAAAAACCGTTCCACATTTTAAGGGCGTTCCGCAATCACAATGGATACCATTGTTTGATGGCATAAAAGCCCGTTTCCAATACAATGGACATATTTTGGGCGCCACTTACATCGAGTTGGATATACACGGAAAACGCTATGTCTTTTCAGGAGATATAGGTAGAACCCATGATTTACTCTTATACCCACCATTAAACCCGAAAAAGGCCGATGTACTGTTTATTGAATCCACTTATGGCGGAAGATTTCATCCAGAGGAAGAAGAAGCCATTCCACAGATTGAAAAACTGGTCAATGACACCCTTGATAGAGGTGGCAGTCTATTTGTCCCAAGCTTTTCGGTAGAACGTGCCCAACTTATGATGCTTATTTTTTGGAGATTGCTCAAGGAAAATAAAATACCAAAAGTGCAAATGATAATGGACAGCCCTATGGGGACTAATGTACTAGAACTATTCCACCGCACAAGAGATTGGCACAGATTAGAGGACAATGAATGTGATGAAATGTGCTCGCACTTTACCGTTGTAAGCAGTTATCGTGAAACTATGGAATTGCGGACTGATAATAAACCAAAAATCGTCATTGCCGGAAGTGGAATGCTTACTGGAGGAAGAATGCTTAACTATCTTGAAACCCAAGCTCAAAACTCCAATAATACCTTGCTATTTGTAGGTTATCAGGCCGAAGGAACCCGTGGAAGAAAATTACTGGAAGGTAACAAAGAATTGAAAGTGTACGGGAAATGGGTGCCTTTTAAAATGCAGGTAGCCGAAATTGAAGGCCTCTCGGCACACGCAGACCATACAGAACTTATCGATTGGATGAGTAAGATAAAAGACAAGCCCGAGCGGATTTTCATAGTGCACGGTGAAAAAGAAAGTGCAGAAGCATTACAAAAAGGTATCAAGGAAACCAATGATTGGGATGCTGAAATCCCACAATTATATAGCATTGAAGAAATAAAATAAACTATGGAACAACATTCAAATATATTAAAATACAAACATCTTGGAATCTACACCCAAAACGAAAATGTGGTATATATGCGTAATGATTGCCATGTGTGTATTTCGGAAGGGTTCGAGGCACTCACAAGGATAAGGGTTTCTAGAGCAACCCGTTCAATAGTGGCAAGCCTCAACGTCATAAATTCAGATATTCTGTTGCCCAATGAGATAGGTCTATCAGACGCTGCTGCAAAAAAGTTGAATGTTTCCCCAAATGATATGCTGTATGTTTCTCATTTGGAACCTATTGAATCGTTAAGCCACGTAAGGGCAAAAATTTATAATCAAAAGCTCAATTACGATGCCTATAATCACATCATAAAAGACATCGTGGAGGGAGATTATTCAAACATTCATCTTTCAGCTTTTATAACAGCCTGTGCAGGTGACCGAATGGATATTGATGAAATATCCAACCTCACTAAAGCCATGATTGCTTCAGGGAAGCAACTAAATTGGAACAAAGAAATCGTTGTGGATAAACATTGTATTGGCGGATTGCCTGGAAACCGAACCACCCCCTTGGTTGTGGCTATAGTCACTGCTTACGGGCTTACAATGCCCAAAACATCGTCCCGAGCCATAACATCCCCGGCAGGTACTGCAGATACAATGGAAGTACTAACTAATGTTACACTTTCTGCTGATGAGATTGAAGCAGTAGTAAAAAAAGAAGGTGGTTGTTTTGTTTGGGGCGGTACTGCCCAACTAAGTCCAGCGGATGATGTGCTTATAAAAATTGAAAAAGCCTTGGACATTGATAGTGAAGGTCAGCTCATAGCCTCCGTATTATCCAAAAAGGCAGCCGCAGGTTCCACACACGTTGTTATTGATATTCCTGTAGGTGAAACAGCCAAGGTACGAAGTATGGAAATGGCTCAAAAGTTAAAAACCCGTATGGAAACTGTGGGTAATGCCGTTGGGCTAAATGTGAAAGTAGTTATTACAGATGGTACGCAACCCGTTGGAAGAGGTATTGGACCAACTCTGGAAGCTATTGATATTTTAAAAGTTTTAAATAATGAGACAGATGCCCCCAAAGACTTAACAGAAAGAGCATTGCTTTTAGCTGCTGAACTAATAGAACTTTCTGGGAAAGTAGTAAAAGGAAAGGGATTGGAAACCGCACAGCAAATACTAAAATCCGGAAAAGCGTATGAAAAATTCCTTGCCATTTGTAAGACCCAAGGCCACTTTTCAAAACCTGTTTTAGCACCTTATAAAATTGAAATCAGAGCAGAAAAATCAGGCAGTCTAAAGCGGATAGATAATCGAAAGATAGCAAAGCTTGCCAAACTTTCAGGCGCGCCCCAATCTAAATCCGCAGGTATTCTTTTAAATGTCCATCTAGGAGAGCAAGTTGAAGAGAACCAATTACTATATACCATATATGCGGAATCCCAAGGTGAACTCAATTATGCAATGGAGTATAAAAATAATCACATGGATATTATAACCATAAATTAAAAACATACTATGAAAACGATATTATTTAGCCTTCCTGGAAATGAAAAGCTAACTGAACTATTGGCAACAAAAATGGATGCCGAAGTGGGAAAGACCACCTTACGAAAATTCCCTGACGGTGAATCCTATACACGCATATTATCAAATGTAAAAAATAAATGTGTGGTTTTGGTCTGTACCTTACACGAACCTGATGAAAAGTTATTACCGCTATACTTTTTAAGCCAAACAGCAAAATCACTAGGTGCCATATGCACTTGTTTGGTAGCACCATATTTGGCTTATATGCGACAAGATAAAATATTTAATGAAGGGGAAGGTGTCACCTCTACTTATTTCGGAAAGTTGATTTCAGGGTTTGCGGATAGCATAACCACGGTTGACCCACATTTGCATAGAATAAGTTCTTTGGGTGAAGTCTATGACATCCCAAACAAAGTGATCCACCCAGCCGATTCTATTTCAAAATGGATAAAAGAGAACATCAAAAATTCAGTATTGATCGGTCCTGATTCAGAAAGTGAGCAATGGGTTTCTGAAGTAGCAAAAAATGCAGGAGCACCATTTACGGTATTGAAAAAAGTACGTCACGGTGACCGCGATGTAGAAGTCTCGGTTCCTGATGTGGACAAATACAAAGATGCTACACCTATTTTGGTTGATGATATTATTTCTACAGCACGTACCATGATTGAAACTGTCGGGCATCTAAAAAAAGCAGGAATGAAACCACCTATTTGTGTTGGTATCCATGCGGTTTTTTCAGGAAATGCTTATCAGGATTTATTGGATTCAGGTGTAGAAAAAATAGTGACTTGCAATACCATTCCACATCCTTCAAATACTATAGATTTAAGTGATATACTGGCAAAAGAAGTAAAGAAATTGATGCAACATATATGAAAAAACAAAGCTTCATACTGTTTTTTATTCTATCAATAATAACAATGAATGGACAGACTGAAATGCTCATTGGGCAGATTTCAGGCAGAACTATAGTAAGGGAAAATTTTGATGAAGATGGTGTGCTGCTTAACAAACAAACGTTTAAAGCAGGAAAAATAATAAAAGAAGATAGGTATTATCAGATTGAGGTGATAACTGAACTGTTTAATGATAAAGAGAAATCAGAAGAAAAGTACACAACAACGTATCGTTGCAAACTAGATGAAGCCAGTATTATGGTAATGGCATTTCCCTTTGCTAAACCAAACTCAAAGGAAACCGAAATCAATACTACTTCAAAAAAATTTAAAGAACTATACGATTTGGATATTCTGGAGGATATTGAACTGGAAATGAGTTTTGATTCGGGCTTGTTGAATTTCTTCGGTTCAAAAAGTACCATAAAGATTTACGACAGAAAATTAGAAGGTATCCAAAACAACATTCATTCAAAAATCAACATTAAAGCTTATGCTTTGGGCATCCGCATCAAACAACTTAACTATTCTGTCATCGAAAAATTAAACAGCAATGGTTTGTTGACCTTTCAAAAATTTACCGAAAAAGACGGCAGTTATTTTACAATGACCTATAATTAAAACAAGATGAAAAATTACGATACACTTTCCGAAGCTATAAATGAACTCCAAAAAAGAGGATATACTTATGATTTTAACCTCAAACCACACTGTTTGGAATGTGCCTCCCTTAAACTGGAAATTAGTCCTAAAGACTTTAGAGTGGACGAAGTCCATCGTTTTGAAGGTATGAGCAGCACCGATGACAATAGCGTTTTATATGCAATTTCGGCAAAAGATGGGATAAAAGGCCTTTTAGTAGATGCCTATGGGGTCTATGCTGAAAATATCTCGGAAGCAATGCGAAGAAAATTACGATAAAACTGTAACCTATGATAGACTTAAATACAATTTCAACCCTTCCTCCCGCAGGTAGCTCAAAAAAACAATCCAAAAAAAGATTGTTAGGGATACGGGAAGAACTTTTTGAGCTTCAGAACAAATTTTATGCCGATGGGCGCTTTGGCTTGTTGATTATTTTGCAGGGAATGGATACTTCTGGAAAAGACGGTACGATTCGTAATGCGCTTAAGGGCATGAATCCACAGGGTGTTCATGTAAAATCATTCAAAAAGCCGACCGAAGAGGAGCTCAGGCACGACTTTCTGTGGAGGGTCTATCCGCACTTTCCCCAAAAGGGCATGATACAAGTTTTTAACCGCTCGTATTATGAAGATATCCTGGTACCCAAGGTTACCAATTCCCTCGAAGAAGAAATACTTGAACACCGTTGCAAGCTATTAAAATATATGGAACAGCATCTAAGGCAAAATAACATTCATGTACTCAAATTTTTTCTTCATATCTCAAAAGAAGAACAGAAAGAACGTATCAAAGAAAGACAGACCAAACCTTATAAACGCTGGAAATACAGTGCCGAAGACGAAAAAGCGGCCAGCCAATGGGAAGTTTACAGAGAGGCTTATAATATGTTAATGAACAACTGCAACGACCCTCAATGGCACATTATTGCAGCCGACAAACGTTGGTACCGCAACTATTGCGTTGCCAAAATAGTATTGGAACACCTTAAAAAACATAATTTAACATATCCAAATACCTAAAAATAGAACACTATGGACAATCACAAAGAGCACAAGGACAAAAAAATGGACCATTCTAAGATGGATCACTCAAAAATGGATCACAGTAACCATGACCATGCTAAGATGGACTCCTCCAAAAAGCAACACCAAAGAGAAGACCATTCTAAAATGGATCACGGAAGTGGAGACCATTCGGGCCATAACCCCGCTCACGGACAAATGGGGCACGACCACCATAAAATGATGGTCAAGGATTTTAGAAAACGGTTTTGGATATCTTTAATCGTTACCATCCCAATATTGTTCTTATCGCCAATGATACAGGAGTTTTTTGGGTATGACCTATTGCTCCCCGGAAATCCGTATATCCTATTTGCACTATCAACATTTGTCTATTTCTGGGGTGGCTGGCCATTTTTAAAGGGATTTTATAATGAAATAAAATCCAAGGGTCCGGGTATGATGGCCCTAATCTCAATGGCTATAAGTGTGGCCTATTTCTATAGTGCCGCTACAGTTTTCGGACTCCCTGGGGAGGACTTTTTCTGGGAACTGAGCACCTTGATCGTCATCATGCTGTTGGGACATTGGTTGGAAATGAAATCGGTGCTGGGCGCATCCAAGGCACTCCAACTTTTGGTCAGTATGCTGCCCGCTGAGGCCCATAAAGTTGTGGGTGATAAAATTCAAGATGTAAAACTAGAGGATTTATTAAAAGATGACATCATATTGGTTAAACCCGGCGAGAAAGTACCCGCGGATGGCATCATCACCGAAGGATCTAGCTACCTGAACGAGTCGATGCTGACAGGCGAGTCAAAACCGGTAAAAAAAGAAGTACAGGATAAGGTCATCGGAGGTTCCATAAATGGCAATAGCACATTAAAGGTCAAGGTTGAGCACACAGGAAAAGACAGCTATCTTAACAAGGTCATCACAATGGTTGAAGAAGCGCAAAAAACCAAATCTAAAATGCAAAACCTATCTGATAGGGCTGCAAAATGGTTGACATACATCGCATTGGCCATTGGATTTGGCACACTTGTGGTTTGGTTGATTTTAGGTTTCCCATTTGTTTTTGCATTGGAAAGAATGGTAACTGTTATGGTCATTGCTTGCCCACACGCTCTTGGTCTTGCAATTCCATTGGTAGTTGCTATATCCACTGCAGTTTCTGCTCAAAATGGATTACTGATTAGAAATCGTACAGCTTTTGAAGAATCCCGAAAAATATCAGCTTTGTTGTTTGATAAAACAGGAACACTAACAAAAGGGGATTTTGGTGTCACAAGGGTTGAATCGGTTAACCAAAAATATACCACAGAAGAAATCTTAAGGCTTTCAAGTGCCTTGGAACAGAGCTCGGAACACCCAATCGCAGTTGGAATCATAAAAAAGGTCAACGATGATAATATTACTATCCCAAAGTCAGAAAACTTTAATGCCATTACCGGCAAAGGTGTAGAGGCCAAGGTTGAAGGAAAACTTATTAAGGTGGTTAGCCCAGGTTATTTACGAGATGAAAAAATAGACATTCCAAAAGATGCCTATAGTGATGCTGCTGAAACAGTAGTTTTTATCTTAATAAATGGGGAATTAACAGGATATATTGCTCTAGCTGATGAAATAAGGTCAGAATCTGAAGATGCCATCAAAATATTCAAAAGGAATAATATCAAGGTGTTTATGGCTACAGGTGATAATGAAAAGACAGCTAAAGCCGTTAGTGAAAAATTAGGGCTGGATGGTTACTACGCAGAAGTGTTACCACATCAAAAAGTAGAGATTGTAGGAGAATTGCAAGCAAAGGATGAATTTGTAGCAATGACAGGTGATGGAGTAAATGACGCACCTGCACTTGCAAAAGCCAATGTTGGCATTGCAGTTGGTTCTGGAACGGATGTAGCAGCCGAAACCGCAGATATTATTTTAGTAAATAGTAATCCAAAAGATATTGCCAATCTCATTCTATTTGGAAAAGCGACCTACAACAAAATGATTCAGAATCTAATTTGGGCAACGGGATATAATGTAGTAGCCATTCCATTAGCTGCTGGAGTACTATATTCTTCAGGATTTGTTTTGGGACCCGCCATAGGAGCAGTGTTTATGAGCCTTAGTACCATTATTGTTGCCATTAATGCTCAGTTACTGAAACGAAAAATTGGTAAAAAATAAATGGACAGAAAAGAAAAGCTCAACAGGATTACATTTATCCTGTTCAGCTTTTTTTTAGTGATGCTGGATCATGGTATTTTATTACCTAACTTACCTTACTTTACTGAAAGGTTAGTGTTAGACAATTTTGACACAGACCTTATAAATTTCCATTATGGACTGCTTACGAGCATTTATCCATTATTCCAACACTATTCGTGGTGGATTTGGGAAAGCTACCAGACCGTCCTAAACGGCCTTTTAGGTTTTGTTATAATGTAATTGCTTACGATCTTACCACATCTTTAACCATTATCTATGTAACACGTTTTTTCGGAGGCCTTTTTAGGTCCTATGATATTCAGGTAAATAATTCCCTTTTAAGCGAATCACTTCAAAAAAAGAAGAACAAAAATAATGGCTTAATCCAGTGTCGGGATCAGTTCTAGAGTTGTTTTCAATCCTATTCTTGGCGGTTTCCTTATCTAAACCTGTTTTCACCATGAAATCTATTTAGGCATTCTTCATCTAAATTGATTCTTGGTTCCTCTTCATGTCGTATCCATAATTGTTTGGTACTTTTGGGACTGTATGGAATGACTGGCTTATACTTCTCTAATATTTAAGTATGATGTAAAAATAATGTTCAATATGTAATTAATTGCTATTTTGTCCATAGTTGTCATTGTCTTCCGTCATCCAATTGATGGTCTCTCTTTCACCTCTCAATCGAGGAACAGAGTTCGAGAACTTGTAAAATTTATTAATTCTCATTTAGAGATATATTTTTTGCTTTCAAATGAAAGCATATAACATCAATCAAAAATTCATCCTGAGAAAAGGGTAAATGTTGTACCTATGTTGTACCTGAGCAGAAAAACAGCGAAGAAATGGTCCTGATTTTAACAAAAAAAGCCGAAGATCTCTCTTCGACTTTTGTGCGGGTGAAGGGACTCGAACCCCCACACCTTGCGGCATCAGATCCTAAGTCTGACGTGTCTACCAATTCCACCACACCCGCTTTTAACAATATTTTAAGAACTTACACTTGCCTAACTCCTAAGTCTAGCGTGTCTACCAATTCCACCACATCCGCTTAGGGACGGCAAATATACACAACATTTGCAATTAACAAACTATTGGCCCCTCAAAAAATCCTAGTTTTTGTACCTTCGTACCACTGCATAAAAATACCCGTATGGAATCTGCCAAACCCTATATCGAACAACACAAACAACGCTTTATCAACGAGCTCATCGAGCTGCTCAAAATCCCGTCCATCAGTGCCGATTCGGCCTACAAAGCCGACATCCGCAAAACCGCCGAGGCGGTGAAAGCCGCTTTGGAAAAAGCGGGTTGCGATGCCGTGGAACTTTGCGAAACCCCCGGCAACCCCATTGTATATGGCGAGAAGCTTGTGGATGCCAGCCTTCCCACCGTGTTGGTGTACGGCCATTACGATGTACAACCTCCCGATCCATTGGACCTGTGGGAGAGTCCGCCGTTCGAACCCCTCATCAAAAAAACACCCCTGCATCCTGATGGGGCCATCTTTGCACGGGGTTCCTGTGACGACAAAGGGCAATTTTACATGCACGTAAAAGCTTTGGAATTCATGACCGCCACGGGCCAATTGCCCTGCAACATCAAGTTCATGATTGAGGGGGAAGAAGAGGTGGGCAGCAAGAGCCTGGGTTGGTTCGTGACCCGCAACCAGGAAAAGCTGGCCAACGACGTCATCCTTATCAGCGACACAGGCATGATTGCCCAGGACATCCCCTCCATTACCACGGGCCTTAGGGGCCTCAGTTATGTAGAGGTGGAAGTGACAGGTCCCAATCGCGATCTCCACAGTGGGCTTTACGGAGGAGCCGTTGCCAATCCCATCAACGTTTTGGCCAAAATGATTGCTTCCCTCCATGACGAAAACAACCACATCACCATCCCTGGTTTTTATGATAAAGTAGAAGAGTTGACGAAAGTTGAACGTACAAAAATGGCCGAAGCGCCCTTTAGTAAAGAAGCCTATTGCAGGGCCTTGGATATAGAGGATGTCTATGGTGAAGCCGGATATACCACCAACGAGCGCAATTCCATCCGCCCTACCTTGGACGTCAATGGTATTTGGGGAGGCTATACCGGGGAAGGGGCCAAAACAGTGATTGCCAGTAAGGCCTTTGCCAAGATCAGCATGCGGTTGGTACCTCATCAGGACTGGGAAGAAATTACCCAATTGTTTGCGACCCATTTTGAAAGCATTGCCCCCAAGGGTGTCAAAGTTAAGGTAACACCTCACCATGGAGGGGAAGCCTATGTAACGCCGATAGACAATGTGGGCTACCGTGCTGCTTCAAAGGCGTATGAGGATACCTTTGGAAAAACGCCCATCCCACAGCGCAGCGGGGGTAGCATTCCCATTGTGGCTTTGTTTGAAAAGGAATTGAAAAGCAAGACCATTTTGATGGGCTTTGGGTTGGACAGTGATGCCATCCATTCGCCCAACGAGCATTTTGGACTGTGGAATTACCTGAAGGGCATCGAGACCATCCCCAGGTTTTACCACTATTTTGTTGAGATGTATGCCTAAAAGTAGCCTTAAAAAGTAAGGGTTAGGTTTTTTTTACGTATTTGGTGAGAATGACGATTTGTTGGCCATCGACCTTGCCTTCAATGTACTCGGCATTGTCGTGATCCAATGAAATGCGGCGCACCGCCGTGCCCTGTTTGGCTACCATGCTACTACCTTTTACCTTCAGGTCTTTGATAAGTACCACATTATCTCCGGCTTGCAATATGTTGCCATTGACATCCCTATGTACGACCGCATTACCGGTTCCTTGCACGGCGGCCTTGGCCCAAGCTAAGGTTTCCTCCTCCAGGTACATCATGTCCAATAAGTCCTGAGGCCAGCCTTCTCCTTTCAAATGGTTCAAGGTTCTCCAAGCGATGACCTGAACGGCAGGGACCGGACTCCACATGCTATCGTTAAGGCAACGCCAGTGGTTGGGGTCCATGGTGTCTGGAGCTTCCAACTGGGACGCGCAAGTGCCACATACCAAAATGGCCGCATCGGCTCCAGCATTAGGCGCATGGGATACTTCAAATACCTGTAAGGATTCGGGGTTGCCACATAATTCGCATTGGTTTTGGGCACGGGATTTAAGGTTGTTTTCCAAATTCATTTCTTTAAGATACGGTAGCAAAGGTACCACAATCCCAAAAAATAATTCATTCTACATTTGTAGAATTACATTTTTTATTCTATGTTTGTAGAACTTAAATGCAAGACATGTCCTTATCCACTGCCGAAGAACAATTGATGCAATTCCTCTGGAAACAGAAGCGGGCGTATATGAAAGACCTCATCGAGGCCTATCCCGAACCCAAACCGGCACCCACTACCGTGGCGACCCTCTTGAAGCGGATGCAGGATAAGGGTTTTGTGGATTATGAACAGGAAGGGCGTTCGCGGGCGTATTTCCCTTTAGTGAAGAAACAGGATTATTTTTCGAAGCAAGTGAAGGGGTTAATCCAGAACTTTTTCAACAACAGCGCGAGTCAGTTTGCCTCCTTCTTTACCGAATCTACCGACCTTTCCAAGGAAGAACTGGAAGACCTCCGAAATCTCATCGAGGCCCAAATACAAAAGAAATAGCCATGGGATTGTACCTATTAAAATCGGCGGCCTGCCTCCTGCTCTGTTTTGCCTTCTACAAGATCGCTTTGGAGCGTTTGGCGTTGCACACCTTCAAACGTTTTTATTTGTTGGGAAGTGTGGTGCTTTCCTTAGTAATTCCCCTAATTACTTTCAAAACCTATGTGGCTTCTACCCTTACCGAAACCTTAGAGGTAGCGGTAAACACCTCTGCCCAGGTTGGGGCTCCCATCCCGAGTCTTTCAGGAGATTATGGGATGTGGGCTTTATGGGGGCTCTATGGTATGGGAGTTTTATTTTTTGCATTAAAATTCATCAAGAATCTTTGGGCATTACTCCTCAAAATCAGAAAGTCTCCAAAAGTATCGGATGGTGCCATGGTTTATGTATTGTTACCCCATGCTACCGTACCGCATGCCTTTTTTAACTACGTTTTTGTTTCTGAAGCCGATTATAAAACCCATGCCCTTCCAAGGGAGGTGTTGGAGCACGAAATGGTTCACGCCCAGCAAGGCCATACCCTCGACCTCTTGGTCATGGAACTTGCCATGATCGTCTTTTGGTTCAACCCTTTGCTTTATTTTTACAAAAGAGCCATCCGATTGAACCATGAGTTTCTTGCAGACCACAGGGTGCTTAGCCGTGGTGCCGATCGCAGCACCTACCAACAAATCATCTTGGCATTTTCATCACAGGCACAAACTCCATCCTTGGCACATGCCTTTCATTATTCATCCATCAAAAAACGATTCACCCTCATGAAAACACACACTTCCCGATCCAAACTCTGGCTATTGGCCTTACTCCTTGTACCCCTTTTTGCAGTTTTGTTGTACGGTTTCAGTTCCCAAAAAGAAGTTTTGGTTGCTTCCGAAAAAGCTCCCATTTCCAAGGATAAAAAAATCCTGGTGTACGTTCATAAGAAAAAGGTCGAGGTAAACGGTCAATCCGTTACCGTCGAACAATTTGCCAGCACCATCGATGGTTTGACCAAGGACTGGAGCGAGGCCGACATGAAAGCATTCCAATTGGACCTCTTCTTTGATAAGGCAGATGATGAGACGGTTCGTGCCCTTCAAAAGGAGTACCAAAAAACCAAACTGTACCAAGTAAATCCAACCGGTTTTAACACCTTGGACATTCCACCGCCACCACCACCCGCTCCAGATGCCCCCGAGGCTCCTGAGGCCGATGAAGCCCCTGAAATGGATTCCACGCCCCCGAAACCCGATCAAGTAGCGGCCTATGGCCCAGCAGAAGATCCTGCCACGGTAATCCGTGGGTATATCCTGAATGGTGCTGAATTTTTTATGGATGGCAAACCCATCCCACCCGATGTAGCCATGAAGTGGATCCGTTTCGAACCAGGTTTCCGAATTGAAGTGGATAGCAGCGATCCCAAAAAATACAAGGTCAGCCTCATTGGTTGCTGAATCACCACATAAAAATGAAAGCCCTTAACACGTTTAAGGGTTTTTTTATGTAACAAATCGAAGAAATTGCCGTTCTAATAATCTGTCAATCAAAATCGAACAGCTATGTTACAACGCTTTTTTATCTTTTGTTCGGGAGCCGATGTGGATATTCTCGAACAGTGTTCCGCTGGAGAACGAACCAAATATGCAGGCATCGGTGCCACCGTCTTCTTTACAGCGGTGATGGCATCCATTGCTGCTTCCTATGCACTTTTTACGGTCTTCGACAACCTCTTTACGGCCATCTTCTTTGGATTGATTTGGGGATTGTTGATTTTTAACCTCGATCGATTCATCGTGTCCACCATCAAAAAAAGGGACAGTTTCTTCGACGAGTTGATCCAGGCCTCCCCAAGGATTGTGTTGGCCATCATCATCGCCATTGTAATTTCCAAGCCCTTGGAATTGAAAATCTTTGAAAAGGAAATCAACCAGGTCCTTCTGGAAGAGAAAAACGACATGACCTTGGCCAATCAGGAGCAAATTGCCCTCCAGTACACCCCAAGCATCGAGGCCTTGAAAACCGAAAACGAGGCATTGAAAAAGGAAATCACCAATAAGGAGGCCGAAGTAAATGCCCTATACGATACCTACATTGCAGAGGCCGAAGGCAGGGAGGGTACCCTTAAAATTGGGAAGGGTCCCGTGTATGCCGAAAAGCGTGAGAAACACGATGCCGAATTGGCTGCATTACAGCAATTGCGCACTACCAATCAGGAAAAAATCACTGCCAACGAAGCCCAAATGGCAGCATTGGCTGCAGAATATGAAGTGAAGGTAAGTGATACCCAACCCGTGATCGATGGTTTCGACGGTTTAATGGCCCGAGTGAATGCCCTCAACAAACTTCCTTGGCTTCCGTCGCTATTCATCTTTTTATTGTTCTTGGCCATTGAAACATCGCCCATCCTGGCCAAGTTGTTGTCCCCAAAAGGCGCCTACGACTTAAAATTGGCCGAACAGGAAGGTGCCGTTGCTTCGTGGGTTACCCAACAGAAAACACAGCGTGATGTTTTGGTAAGTACCGACAGAGAATTGAACAACCGAGTGTATGCAGACATTGCCGAAGAACAGGAATTGTACGATTACAAACGCAAAAAGGCCCGTGAATTGATGCAAATGCAAGCGGATGCCTTTTACCAAAAACAGAAAAGTGTCCTATAGGTATTTTTGGATGCCTTCTGCAAAATAAAGGGCCGAAGCAGGATGGTTACGAACCCATAGTTCGGGTTCGACGATTTCCAGTTCAGAGAGGTAATGGTTTCTTTTTTTGTCCCAAACCAGGTCGACCCGCCCATACGCTGGCATGGGCTGGCATGCCGCAAATACCTGTTCTGCAAATGCGATTTCTGTTGGCGTGGGATTGTAGGGATGTACCGTCCCCCCAAAATCGTCCTGAACCCGAAAATCGCCTGCTTTGGCCTTTTTTAAAATGGCATGGGTATAGTGCCCATTGAAAACCATGAGGGAGGCTTCTCCCATTTCGGTGATGGTATCTACATAGGGTTGTACCAGCATGTCCCGTTCTGCTATCAGTTGCTGGAATGGTGTTTCCTTTAGTGGAATTTCCATTTCCATGATTTTATACGTATGAAAAGCGGCCCCGGATACTGCTGGCTTGATGACGATATTTTTCCAACCGTTGAGTTTGCAAATTTCCTTGAGGGGTTGGTACTTTCCACGGTCCACAAAATGGGTAGGAACAATGGCTATGCCCTTTTCGTGCAAATCCTTGAGATAATGCTTATCGATGTTCCAAGCGATAAGGGAAAAGGGATTGATGAGTGTGGTTTGCCCATTCAGCTTTTCCAACCACGGCCAAAATTCGTCAAAGCGCTCAAAATAATCCCAAATGGTCCGGAACACTACGGCGCGGGTTTGGGACCAATCGTAGTTGGGATTGTCCCAGTAGGTTCGTTGTACCGACAATCCCTTTTGTTCGAGCGCCAATTTCAACAAATGGTATTCGGCAAAAATATTTTCCACATAGGCATTCCCTGGTTGTGGTTGGTCGTAGGCTTTGCAGGTAAGGAGGGTTATATCGGTCATTTTTTCATTGCATTTTCAATAACCAAAATCGTCTTTTAAATCGGATATCAAGGTATTTTTAATGACTTGCGACAATCCATTTTTTTCTTCAATGACCAAATGATGTATGGGACATGGGTTCTTTTCGTTACAATTTTCAAAATTCAAAACACATTGTGAAAACCTATTTCTTCCTTCCAATTCAACAATAACATCCAGAATGGAATTTTTCAATTGGTCATCCGTAAGATAAAACCCTCCGTAAGGTCCTTTTACCGAGGTAACAAAATTATTCAATGCCAACTGCTTCAATATTTTGGATAAAAAGGGTTTTGGAATATCAACAGCTTTGGCGATATCTTTTGCCATCAACCTATTTTCACTGGAGCCGTTTTTAGCTATGTAATGAAGTGCTTTTAAAGCGTATTTCGAAGAATGGGCAAACATTTTTTAATTGTATGGTCGTAAAATGCAAAGATAGGTGTTTTTAAAAAAGACTTTTAACTCCTTTTTATGATATTAATCATATTTTAGATTGGGAATGACCCTTAATTTTACCTAAAATTAAATAACATGTCCATGAAACTAGGCTTGAAATTAGTAACGACTATGGCTTTATTGTTGGCTATAAGCTGTGCTGAAAAAGAATCCAAAAAAAATGAAAAAATAACCATTGGAACTTCACAAACCAACAATGAGGTAACCAAAAAAGAAAACAATTCGGGTACGGCCATAGTTGATCTCAACAATAAGGGAATTGGCCCAATAAAAAGCGTTACGCTTGAAGCTGAAATAAATTCAGCCATGGCATTAAAGGGTGAAGAGGTATACAAAGCAAAATGTACCGCCTGCCATAAGATTGGGAAAAAGTTTATTGGCCCTCCGCCCAATGGCATCTTTGAACGCAGGTCTCCGGAATGGATCATGAACATGATTCTTAATCCGGAAGAGATGGTACAAAAAGATCCCATTGCAAAGCAACTGTTAATCGAGTTTAATGGATCCCCAATGGCAAACCAGAGTTTGACCGAAGAAGAGGCAAGAAGTATTTTAGAATATTTCCGAACGCTCAAAAACGATTAATCACCTCCTAAACCAATTCAATATGAAAACAATTGTTAAATTGATTGGTGTCATATTCTGTTTCTCAGCAATGCTTAGCTGTAAAAACAACGCTGCCACGGAAACAGGCGACACCAATGCAGATGCTCCTTCTGAAAATGCTGGCACCCAAGATCTAGGGCAAGCATTTTTAAAAGATGACGAGGCCACTCCCAATGTTCTTGACATTGCCGTGGGTTCTCCAGATCATACCACGCTCGTTGCAGCGGTACAAGCGGCAAATTTAGAAAATGCCCTGGTTAATGCAGGACCCCTTATGGTCTTTGCGCCAACTAATGCAGCATTTGACAAGCTACCTGAAGGAACTGTTGAAAATTTACTGAAGCCAGAAAATAAAGATCAACTGGCCTTTATTCTGAAACACCACGTGACCCCAGGGAAATACGACAAAGAGTTTCTGAAAAAATTCAAAACATTGGGACAAGCCAGCAATGAAAATGTACCCGTTGAAGTGAAAGGGGACGATGTTTATGTGGGTGGAGCAAAAATCATTGCAAGCATCCCTGCCGGAAATGGAATTGTTCATGTAGTGGATGCCGTTATCCTTCCAAGTAATTAATCACTAACCGAAAATAGTTAACAATGAAAAAAATAATCCATTTTATTACCGCATTTGCCTTTTTTGCAATGCTTTTAAGTTGTGGCAAAAATTCCCAAAATGGAACCAAAAAGCAAGGGGCATTAAGTTCGAACGCCGCCGAAAAAGTATATGTGGCCCCTGGTGAATATGATGAGTTCTATGCTTTTATTTCTGGAGGTTTTAGTGGACAGCTTGCTGTTTACGGACTCCCTTCCGGACGACTGTTTAAAGTAATCCCCGTTTTTTCTCAAGATGCCGAAAAAGCTTGGGGGTATAACGAAGAAACCAAACCCATGCTCAATACCTCGCATGGATTTGTGCCTTGGGACGATTTACACCACCCGGACATTTCCCAAACCAATGGTTTGTTGGATGGGCGTTGGGTCTTCGTCAATGGAAACAATACGCCTCGTATTGCGAAAATTGATTTAACCACTTTTGAAACTACCGAAATCATCGAACTGCCCAATAGTGCAGGGAATCACAGTTCTTCTTTTGTGACCGAAAACACCGAGTATGTGGTAGCAGGTACCCGTTTTTCGGTTCCAATCCCCCAAAAAGACATCCCCATTAAGGACTACAAAGGAAACTTTAAAGGGGCTTTATCTTTTATAGCCATTGACCCAGAAGATGGAGGAATGGACCTTAAATTCCAGATTATGATGCCCGGATTTGATTACGATTTGGCGCATCCAGGCAGGGGGGCATCCCACGGATGGTTTTTCTTCTCTACTTATAATACCGAAGAAGCCAGTACCTTGATGGAAGTAAATGCTTCCCAAAATGACAAGGATTTTATCGCTGCAGTAAATTGGAAAAAAGCAGAAGAATATATCAGCGCTGGAAAAGGCAAAAAAATGCCTGCCCAATATGCGCACAATGTCTATAATGACCAAACCCACATGGCGACCTCGACCATTAAAGACGAGGTACTCATGCTGGATGCTTCCGAATTGCCAGGACTGGTCTATTTATTGCCAACTCCTAAATCCCCTCATGGGTGTGACGTAGATCCTTCAGGGCAATACATTGTAGGCAGCGGAAAATTATCGGCCAACTTAACCGTCCACTCTTTTCAAAAGATGCTAGCTGCAATAGAAGCCAAAAACTTTGATGGCGAAGCCTATGGAATTCCTATCCTAAAATTTGATGACGTATTAGCCGGAGTGGTAGATCAAGCTGGATTAGGCCCTCTTCATACGGAGTTTGATGGGAAAGGAAATGCGTATACCTCCTTCTTTATATCTTCGGAAGTGGTAAAATGGAAATTAGGTACTTGGGAGGTTTTGGATAGGCAACCCTGTTATTACTCTGTAGGGCACTTAATGATTCCTGGAGGAAATTCCAGGGAACCCTTTGGTCAATATGTTGTGGCAATGAATAAAATTACCAAAGATCGTTACCTCCCTACAGGGCCTGAAGTAACACAATCGGCACAGCTCTATGACATCTCGGGAGATAAAATGGAGTTATTGCTGGATTTCCCGACTGTTGGCGAGCCCCACTATGCTGCTGGTATTAGAGCCGATATTGTCATGAAAAATTCGAGGAAAATTTTCAAGCTGGAAGAAAATGACCACCCATTTGCCATAAAGAGCGAGAGCGAAACCAAAGTGGTAAGGGATGGCAATGTGGTGCATGTGTACATGTCGACCATAAGAAGCCACTTCTCCCCAGATAATATTGAGGGAATAAAAGTAGGCGATAAAGTGTATTTCCACGTGACTAATTTGGAGCAGGATTACGACGTTCCGCATGGAATAAGCATGATAGGTGCCAATACATCCGAATTGCTAATTATGCCAGGACAAACGGAAACCTTCTTGTGGGAACCCAAAGAAGTAGGGGTATGGCCATTTTACTGTACCGACTTCTGTTCTGCTTTGCACCAAGAAATGCAAGGATATGTAAGGGTTTCTCCTGCAGGGTCTGCATTGCCCCTATCCTGGTCTCTAGGTGAAGATTAAAAAAGGAATTGATACGATTAGTGATTAGTAATTCCTTTATGGGTGGGGCATAAAGCCCCACCCAAATTTTAAAAAAGTATTCGATGAAACTTAAAAAATCAAACAGTATCATGTTATTGGCTTCCGTTTCCATATTGGGATTATTCCTTTTCCCTCTTTGGAATATTACCTTGGAAGCACCTCAGTACCCAATCCCTTTGGGCATGGACATTTACATTAACGATTTTGCCGATGCCAATCCGCACGATATTAAAAACATCAACTTGATGAATCATTACGTGGGCATGAAATATATTCCAGAATCCATTCCTGAATTCAAAATATTCCCTGCTGTCATCATCGTAATGTCTATCATAGGGCTTTTCCTAAGTTTCAAAGCCAATCACAAATGGTTTTTGAGCTGGTTTGTAGTGATGTTGGTTTTGGCTGTAGCCGGAATTTACGACTTCTACTTATGGGAACATGACTATGGGCATAATTTAGATCCCAAAGCCATTATGAAATTTACCAACCCCGATGGAAGTATTATGGGTTTCCAACCACCATTGTTTGGGTCTAAGGACATCCTGAATTTTAGGGCACATTCCTATCCGCAATTAGGGGCCTATTTTCTAGCGTTTGGGATGTTTCTTTCTTTGGTAGCATTTTGGATTGGCAAAAAAACAAACCCCAAAACAAATGAAAGTCATTAAGTATACATTCACTTTCTCCTTTTTTGTCTTACTGGCCTGTCAAGTAAAGCAAAAAAAAATCAATTATGGGACGGACCATTGTGAATTCTGCCAAATGACCATTGTAGATAAACAACATGCTGCACAAGTGGTAACCAAGAAAGGCAAAGCATATAGTTTTGATGCAATCGAATGCATGGTGCATTATTCAGAAAAAATGGACCCCTCAACGATTGGACTTTTTTTATCGGCCAATTTTAACCCCCCATCCTCTTTGTTGGATGCTACTCAATCTTTTTTTGTGATTTCGGAAAATATACCCAGCCCGATGGGTGCGTTTCTATCCTCGGTCCCAACAAAGGAGGAAGCCGATAGTATAGTAGGGGAAAAAGGCGGAACTATCTACAATTGGTCACAACTTGTAAAACATTTGAACAGCAATGAATGAACCTTATATCATAGATACGGCAGTTGTGGCCACTACATTTGACGGTCTCACTATCAAAAAAATTTTTAACCATCAGGCTGAAGTATTATTGATTTCCTTGGAAAAAGGAAGTACATTTCCTGAACATCAGTCTCCTAGGAATGCCCTTCTTCAAATGCTGGAGGGAGAAATTGTGTTTCATATGGACCATAAGGCGCTTAATATGAAGGGACTGGAGGGTTTTCAAATACCCAGTAAAGAAACTCATAGTGTGTATGCCGTCCAAAATTCAAAATTTTTGATTATTCGATAATTGAGGACTTTCTTTTTTTATATCGTAATTTTTGTGATTTCGGCATGGACGGCACATTCCAAAACCATTGAAGTATGCACAACATGCAAGTTTCAAAAAATTGGGGATGCCCTAGCTTCAGCTTCAGCCAATGACACCATACTTATAAAGAAAGGGGTATACAAAGAATTCAATTTGTCAATTGATAAACCCTTAACCGTTATTGGTGAAAATTACCCGATTATTGACGGCACCCTAAAGGGTGAAATCATAAGGATTACAGCAGACCATGTTACCTTGGATGGGTTGTTTATCATTAATGTTGGCACAAGTTATACCGAGGATTTTTCGGCCGTACGTGTTGTGAGAAGCGAATATTTTGTTATTAAAAATTTAGTGTTGGAGAAGCTCTTTTTTGGCATTTATTTGGAAAAATCGAGCC
This sequence comes from Flavobacteriaceae bacterium UBA6268, assembly GCA_002440705.1. Lineage (GTDB taxonomy): Bacteria > Bacteroidota > Bacteroidia > Flavobacteriales > Flavobacteriaceae > DJVA01. The sequence continues at coordinate 29,107 of DJVA01000084.1, forward strand.
ATGGAAGGGTTTTCCACAATAAAATAATTGGTGATGCTGAAGAAGAATTCAATTCTGGAAACGGAATCCAACTTTGGTACAGCCACCATATTGAAGTGGACCAAAACATCATTACCCATGTTAGGGACGGTATTTATCTGGAATTTGCAGACCACTGCACCATTACCAACAATATAAGCCGAGACAATGTTCGCTATGGGCTTCATTTTATGTTCTCGAACGATGACCTGTATGAAGATAACACCTTCGAAAAAAATGGTGCTGGAGTAGCAGTCATGTTTTCAAAAAACATTGAAATGTACCACAATACTTTTCAGGGAAATTGGGGAACGGCCTCGTACGGGTTGCTTTTAAAAGAAATCAACGACTCCAAAATTAAAGGGAATATTTTTAAGGAAAACACAATCGGCATCAATATCGAAGGGTCCAACCGCGTATCGTATACATACAATACTTTTGAAAAAAATGGTTGGGCCATCAAATCGAGAGGAGCTTGTTATACCAATATTTTTTCAGAAAATAATTTCCTTTACAATACCTTCGACTTGTCCTATAATGGTAAATTGAATGATAATTCCTTCAACGACAATTATTGGAGCGATTATAACGGATACGATCTCAACAAGGACGGTGTAGGCGATGTTCCCCATAAGCCCGTCAAACTTTTTTCGTATGTTGCCAACAGGACTCCTGAAGCGATTATCCTTTTGCGAAGCTTATTTATCGATCTTATCGATTTTTCAGAAAAAGTATCCCCCGTGTTTACTCCCGACAACTTGGAAGACGCTTCTCCAAAAATGAAACGCATTGCGCATGATCACTATTGAAAACATTCATAAGTCATTTGGTAAAATCCGAGTATTGAAAGGGATCGATCTCGATATTCCAAAAGGTAGTGCCGTTGCCATTTTGGGGCCCAACGGTTCGGGCAAAACCACCCTTATGAAAAGCCTTCTGGGGATGGTGGTCCCAGATCAAGGAAGGATCTTACTTAACAACACAACTATTGACCGAGGCTGGAAGTACCGCAATGGCATAGACTACTTGCCACAAATTGCAAATTTCCCAAATAATTTAAAAGTCTCGGAACTCCTAAAGATGATCAAGGACATTCGAGGTGCAAAAACCGATAAAGAAACCTATTATATCGATCTATTTTCTTTACACCCTTTCCTTAACAAAAAATTGGGAACGCTGTCTGGCGGCACCAAACAAAAGGTAAATTTGGTTTTGGCTTTTATGTTCGATAGCCCCATCCTTATCCTGGACGAGCCCACTTCGGGTCTTGACCCTATATCGTTGCTTGTATTGAAAGATATAATTCTGGGAGAGAAGAAAAAAGGTAAGACCTTACTCATTTCCTCACACATCATGAATTTTGTGGAAAAAGTATGTGATACCATTCTATTTATCTGGGAAGGCACCATTTATTTTAATGGGAGTATCACCGATTTGAAAAAAAACACCAAAAAGGACGATTTTGAACATGCCATTGCCCATCTTTTAAAAAGCGCCCATGATTAAAATATTGAAATATAGTTTTTTTGATTTAATGCGCAGCAGGTGGAGTTATGTTTATTTTGCATTCTATCTATTACTGGGTTTTGTCTTGCTCTTTTTAAATACCGATGTCTCCAAAGCCGTGATTACATTGATGAATGTTGTTATCATTCTAGTACCCTTAATGGGCACCTTGTTCGGTGTTATGTATTATTACAACTCGAAAGAGTTTATCGAACTGCTCCTAGCGCAACCCATTAAAAGAACCTCCATTTTTATAGGGCAATACCTAGGAGTGGCAACTTCGCTAACGTTTAGTTTAATCGTTGGGTTGGGAATCCCCTTTTTGGTGTATGGCATCTTTAAATCGGATGCCATTTTGGATTTTTCACTGCTCTTGGTTACCGGGGGATTTTTAACCTTTATTTTCACGGCCATTTCATTTTACATAGGGCTTTCCAACGAAAACAAAATAAAAGGATTTGGTTACGCTATCGTGTTTTGGTTGTTTATGGCAGTAATTTACGATGGGTTGTTTTTAATTTCCCTCATTGTTTTTGAAGCCTATCCTTTAGACACTTTTTCACTTTTTGCAAGTCTGGCAAACCCCATAGATTTATCTAGGATTCTTATCCTACTTAAACTCGATATTTCAGCGTTAATGGGGTACACCGGAGCTATTTTCCAAAAGTTCTTTGGCACCCAATGGGGCGTTGTCATAGCTATGGGGGTTCTTTTGTTATGGGTAATTGTTCCTGTTTTTTTAATCCGAAGAAAAGCCCTAAAAAAAGATTTCTAACTTTGTTGCATTGTTAATCTTTCCGGAGTATGAATAAACTTCTCTTCATCGCATGGTCAGTGGCTCTTATAAGCTGCCAGGGGGCCCCTTCTGCCAAAACCCACACCGAAATGGCTACTCGTCATCATTCTGAGGACAAGCAAGCTATCTTAGCGGTGATGAAAGCACAGGAAAAAGCTTGGAGCCAGCACGACCTAGAAGGCTTTATGGAAGGGTATTGGAAAAGTGATTCCTTGAAGTTTTACGGCAGCAGGGGGATTACCTATGGTTGGGAACAAACCTTGGCCAATTATAAAAAGGGGTACCCTTCGGCAGATCATTCAGGAACCCTTACCTTCAAGGTAAACGACATTTCCGAAATTGCCAGGGATGCCTATTGGGTGATGGGCGAATACGACCTGAAACGTACCGTGGGCGATGCCCAAGGCATCTTTATGATTCTGTTCAAAAAAATAGACGATGAATGGAAAATCGTGGCCGATATGAGCTGCGGTTGATTTACAATGTCTTCAGCTCTTCCCGAAGTTTTTTTGGCAGTCCCGCCACAACCAGATTGTAGGAATGGTCTATTAATTCTGCAATAAGCTGTGGCGGTAATTCTTCGATAAAAATGGTATTCCAATGGAGTTTACTCATGTGGTAGCCAGGAATAATCACTCCATCATGGGTAGTCCTAAGTTCCACCGATCTGTCCGGATCGCATTTTAAATTTACTTGTGAAGGAAGGTGTTCCAGCCCCGAAAGGGCAAACATCTTGCCCATCACCTTAAAGACCAAGGTCTGCTCGTCGAAAGGAAAACATTCGGTGACTCCTTTTTTGGCTAAGCAATAATTTCGGAAGGCTTCAATGTGCATGTCATTCTATTTTATACCCGAGAACGGGTGTGTCGTCAAAATAAATGATCAGGGAGTCATCGCCCATTTGCACGGGAACCGTGAACTGCAAGATTCCCTCTTTATTTGAAAAAATCACGGATTCTTTTTTTGTTCCGTAGGCATAATGGATCGTTGCGGGAGCAGTTGCCTTTATCTCGAAATAAATTTCATTCATGGAGCTGTTGGAATATAAGATTCCCTTTTGGGGCGATAGGAGGGCTTCGGGAAGTAAACTCGGGGCAATGATCAAAGGGCGATTTGTAAATTCATGAAATGAAACCGGACGCTTCAAAAAGGTGTCTTCTTCCATTTCGGGATAATGACTTTTGATGAAAGCCTCTGGCGGTGTCTTAAAGTAGTAATAGGAGGCCTCCGGGATAAATTTCCCTCGGAATTTGCCCGCGCCCCAAGTGGCATCGAAGAGCTGCCAAGTGCCATCAACCCTCACGGCATTCCACATATGGTTTTTTTGGAACTCCCTTCCAATGTCCTTGGTTTGCGTTTTGGTATCGCCTCGTACGATATAGTTTTCAATCCCCTCCAATTCGCATAACTTCTCAAAGACAAAGGCATACCCCTCACAGACAGCCTTTCCAGTTTGCAGGGTACGTTCAATGATCTTGTTCCGTGTTCTTTCTTCCTTTTGGTTGCGTTCCCTGAAGTTGGTAAAACGGTAATCAAACTTTTTATATTCGTTGGGGTCGTAAGCCACATTGTGAATGAGCCAGCCATAAATGGCACGAACCTTTTCTGCCTCTGAAGTAAAGTCGCGATGGATGAATTTGGCCAAATCTTCGGGGCTTTCCACCTGTTTAGGATAAAGCTGGATGATGGCATCCACCCTATCGAAGTCTTGGGCTAACAAACTACCACATTGCAAAACCATAATCACTAGGAAATATATCCGTTTCATGGGGTTACTCGCTGCGCTTTATTTTATAAATGACCCCATCCTCATAAAGTAATCTCACCTCGAACAGTAATAGTGTATCCAAAATATTCGTATAATTATCCAATACATTTATTTCATCTACTCCGCTCATCCTATCAGTTTCATAATCATTCACAACAAAAAAAAGGGTGTTCCCATCCAAGCCAGTAATCTTCATAGTACTGTAATAATGCGACGTTGGATCTTTAAAATGGTAAACATCCCCAACATGGGGTTCGTTGAGGTATTCTTTTTCTAGGCTTTTTTGTACCCTGGCAAAATAAATACCAATTAAAATAACACCTGCAATCAACATTAGGCCAGAATAATACCAAAAGGGTATTTTGGCTCCTTGTTTGGCAAAATCAAATTTGACCTTAATGGCCTGTGGCACCTCGCCAACGGTAAAGGTTCTCCTGCAAGAGTCACATTCCAAAATGTTTGTCTTTCCAAGAGAAAAGAACGGAATCCAATACAAATGACCATACCTACCCCATATCACAAAATTCATAGAGGTAATGGCATTGCAGTTTGGACAAGTAACATTGTTGATTTTACCCTTTTTAATGACCGTACTGTTGTGTCCGTAAAAAATCATGATGGTTGTTGTTTAGTAATCGCATATAAAACAGGCCTTGAAGGGGTTGCATCATTCACAAAAGGTGCAGTCTGTAAATCCAAAAAATAACTACCATCCTTAATACGATTGCTCACATAAATAAATTCGGTAATGGTGGCGTCCAAGCGTGTTTTGTTGGGATAATTCCAGAAGGCTTTGTGGGCCAAGAGGGCCCCATCATCCTTTTCCTTATCAACGGAAGGTAAGTCAATCAATAAGTGCTTTACTCCTATTTCCCTCAAAAACGTAGCCACTTGCTCTTCCAGATACGGCCAATTGGTGTTGGAGTATTTGCGTCGTCTCTTGGCCGGGGTATTGGGCAGGGTACGAATGATGACCGCTTCAGGTTTCTTTCCTGCAAGCAGTTTAATCACCTGATTGGCCAAAATTACTTGATCTCCCTTTTTGTTTTCGGGAGCGATCGATATCAGTTCGGCCAAAAAAAAGGAGGTTTTCAACGATTTTTGCACCGAATGGAATTCCTTGGTTATGTGCCCCACACATTCCGTATGGGTGCCATGTGCATGTGGGTTGAATGTAATTGTGTTGAAATTTACTGATGCCCCTTTTTGTACACTTCCCACCCAATTGCCCATCACTACTGGGTTCATTTTGGGCCGATCCTGGTACCAGGCCAACGGATTTGCTGCATTCGCAGTTAAGGGAATTGAAATATCCAATGGCTTCGACAAATCGATGGTGTACTGCTTTTTCTTGTGGGCAATTTGAGTTTTCAATCAAGCGGCTCTTTACTCTCTAAAGGTAGCAAGAAAAGATCACTTGCGATTCCGTCGCTTAAAAATTTCCCTTTTCGGGAAACGGTCAATGCATTTTCATGCAACACCAGCCTTCCGGCATTGAGATGGGAGGCAGCTTGGTCCAACAAATAGGTTTTGAAAAGTGTTCCAAAACTCCCTTCCACTTCCTCCAATTGGATGCCCCATTGGGTGCGGAGGCGGGTCATCACGTATTCATTGTACCGATCCCTCTGTGAAAGCACTTCACGTTCTTGCGGCAATACATTGGTTTCCAAAGCTTTGATGTATCGGGAATTGTTAGATACGTTCCAAGTACGGGAAAGCCCATCATAACTGTGTGCTGAGGGGCCAACACCCATATAGGGTTTTCCCAGCCAATAGGCGAGGTTATTTTGGGATTCAAAGCCGGGTTTTCCAAAATTGGAGAATTCATAATTCACCAAACCCCAGTATGCAGTTTCGTCCAACAAAAGTTCGTAATGGGCTTTAGACATCTCCTCATCCACTGGGGGAACCAATCCTTTTTTGATGAAGCTTTCCAGGGCTGTTTTGGGCTCCACTGTAAGGGCATAACAGGACAGGTGTGGCACTTCCAACTGAAAGGCCCATTCCAGATTTTTTTTCCAACGGTCCAAGGGCATTTCGGGAATTCCATAGATGAGGTCGATACTGATATTTTCAAAATACTTTTGCGCATTCCTGATGGAGGCAAGTGCTTCTTGGGCATTGTGCGCGCGATGCATCAGTTTTAAATCTTCCTCAAAAAAGGATTGCACCCCAATGCTCAAACGGTTTACGGGACTGTTTGCCAGTTGTTTGATTTTTTCTTCGGAAAGGTCATCCGGATTGGCTTCAAGGGTGATTTCGGCATCATTGGAAACCGTGAAATGTTCATAAATGGCCTCGAACACGTATTCCAATTCCTTCTCGGAAAGCAACGAAGGAGTCCCTCCCCCGAAATAGATCGTTTCAACGGTATCGGCAATCCCTTCCTTCCGCAGCCTCAATTCATTCACCAAGCAACGCACCAATTCGCCCTTCTTTTTCATGGAGGTGGAAAAGTGAAAATCACAGTAATGGCAGGCCTGTTTGCAAAAAGGGATATGTAGGTACAGGCTACTCAATTTTGAGATGTTATGATGAAGATTTCAGCCAAACAATCAGAAATGAAATGGCAAAGGCACTAAAGGCATAGGTCATCATACTGACAAAAAATAGCAGTAGTGATTTTATGAACACCCAAACCTTATACTTTTTTTGGCGAAAAAAGGAAAGCATGGCATAACAAAAATACCCATGCATCACTACAATGGCCAAGTATTGGAACTTTGGGGTTACGTACTGGATGAACAACATGTTCAAAGTGGTTACGATGGTGTAAAAGCCAATCAAATAAAAAGCGATGGCAATGTATTCGGCCAAGCGATAACTTTTGTAAAAAAACAGTTTGAGGAACAATCCCAATGTAAAAGCGAATACAAAAAGGAATTTGTCGATGTGGGAAAGCATATAATTGCGTGCTCCCAGGAGTAATTGCTTTTTGGTTTCGTCGGTAACTTCGATGGTGGAGTTTTGGAAAGGATCGAAATCGATCAACGCCCGAACCAAAAGGTATACCACCGAAAAGAGGATGAAAAAAGCCACGGGTCGGTAATAGGTTTTACGCTTTCCTCCAAGATATTCCCTAAAAAGCCTTCCAGGGGCTGTGAAAAGCATTCGCAAAGTAACCAACAAGGGTGCATCCACCGAAAATACAGTCTCCACAAAATCATGAAACGTTTCGGCAAACGTAACCTTATCAATACGGGTTCTTTGCCCGCATTCGGGGCAATAGGCAGCACTTACCTTCGTCCCACAATTTTTGCACTGTTTCCCTTCGATTTCCATGAACTACCCAATTCGGTCTTCATTTTGTTTAACAAAAGCGGCCCAGCCACTGTAGGCCTTCCCGGCCGTAACCGCACCATCATTGTAGAAATGGCAAACCGCAGCTGCCAACCCATCGGTACTATCCAAGTTCTTGGGCAGTTCCTTGAGGTGCAACAGCTGTTGGAGCATTTTGGCCACTTGTTCTTTGCTGGCATTTCCATTGCCTGTAATGGCCATTTTAATTTTTTTAGGAGAATATTCCGTAATGGGAACCTGTCTCGAAAGCCCGGCCGCCATAGCAACGCCTTGTGCCCGACCCAACTTAAGCATGGATTGGACGTTCTTTCCAAAGAATGGGGCCTCGATGGCAATTTCATCGGGGTGAAACGTATCGATCAATGCCAGGGTACGTTCGAAAATGTGTTTCAGGCGGAGGTAATGGTCGTCATATTTGGACAACTGGAGTTCGTTCAGCTGTAGGAATTCCATTTTCTTACCCACTACTTTTATCAGGCCAAAGCCCATGACGCTGGTACCTGGATCGATTCCTAAAATGATTTTTTCAACGGCCATTGGTAAAACTTTCCTATTTTCGTATTGCTATGGTTGCCCTACCCTACAAAGCTAAGCAATATGGCTGGTTTGCCCTAAAGGTATGCATTCTGGCGGTTGCTTTCTATTTCATTTTACAAAAATTACTGGTAACAGAGGGTGCGTTGGTGCAAGAAGTTTTCCGGGCCCTCTCTTGGGAACGCGGGTTATCCGTGGCAAGCTTTTTCTTTTTGGCTGGCCTAAACTGGTATTTAGAGATTTTAAAGTGGAAGGTGCTTGCTTCAACGATCAAAAAAATAACCTTCTGGGATGCCTTACGGCAGTCCTTGGCTGCCTTAACGGTTTCGCTCGCCACTCCCCAACGTTTGGGCGATTACGCTGCCAAAGCTTTATTCTATGAACCACATTGCCGAAAGCGAATTCTCCTGTTGAATTTTTTTCATCAAGGCTCCCAAATGGCCATAACCCTAATCATGGGGTTATTGGGTTTAGTGTTAAGCAAACCTCTTCTGAACTGGTCTATTGCTCCTTCAAAATTTTTTGGTTGGGCTGTGGTTTTGCTTTTTCTTGGGGTACTATTCGTTAAGTTCCAAAACAAGCAGCTCTTGCTGAAAGGATTGACCATTCGCAAAATCCTGAACCACGCAGCTAAAATTCCGCTCAAAAGACGGTGGCGCATTGCAATCCTATCCTTGTTGCGTTATTTGGTTTTCTCGACCTTATTTTATCTTCTTTTACGATTTTTTGGGGCAGAGAACACTATTTGGGAAGTCTACCCGTTGTTGATGTTGCTATACCTATTGGTTTCAATGATTCCCGTTTTTTTGGTTGCGGATGTAATCGTTAGGGGTAGCGTTGCAGTGTGGTTATTCTCATTTATTGGATTGAATGAGCTTACTGTGCTCTCCACGGTATTGGTTATGTGGCTACTGAATTTTATGTTGCCTGCCTTATGGGGCAGCTTTTATGTCATTAAATGGCAACCCAAATGATTCTTTTTTTAACCATTGTATTGGTACTTTATACGGCAACCCTACTATGGATATGGGTAGGCCAATGGAAGCTTCCACGAACCCATAAGCTGTCTATTACGCCCAAAACAGGTTTTACCATCATTGTGCCCTATCGGAACGAGTCGCAAAATTTACCAGGATTGTTGCAATCGCTGTTACAACTAAGTTATCCTTCAACGCTTTTTGAAGTCTACTTTGTAAATGATGCTTCCGAGGACGATTCCACAGCAATCATTACGCATTACATGAAGGAGGCCCATTTTAGGTATTCCATTCTTGAAAACCAGCGGTTTTCCGGTGCCCCAAAAAAAGATGCCATCCTTCACGCCGTAAAACAAGGGAACTTCCCATGGATGGTAACAACGGACGCCGATTGTACAGTGCCAAGGGCTTGGTTGGAATGGTACGATCAAATCATCCAGAGCAAAAGTTCAAAAATGGTTTGTGGCCCCGTATGGATTGATGCCGGAGAACGTTTTTTGGAACAATTTCAGTTATGGGATGTATTGGCACTGCAAGCCGCCACGTTTTCAGGATTTGGATGGCGACGTCCTTTTTTGTGCAATGGGGCCAATCTTGCCTTTAAGGCGAGTGCCTTTTTTGAAGTAAACGGTTATGAAGGGAATAACAACTTGGCTTCAGGGGACGATGTTTTTTTATTGGAAAAAATAAAACGGTTATATCCTAATGAGATTCGATTTGTAAAAAATCCGATGGCTTCCGTACAAACTAAACCCCAAAATAGCCTGAAAAAAGTACTGGCACAACGCATCCGTTGGGCTTCCAAAACTTCCAAAATCCACGATCCTTTATCAAAAATGATTGGCAGTGTGGTTTTTTTAACCAATATGGCTTTTATTTTGGCTTTTGTGAGTTGCTTTATCTATCCCATGCAAATCGCGTATTTTGCCTTATTTCTCTTGCTTAAATTATGCGTTGATTTTGTATTGCTGGCTACGATGGCCTCCTTTTTCAGGCGTTCGGTTGTTTCACTCTCTATTTGGTTGAGCCATTTGTCCTATCCATTTATGGTGGTTTGGGTATTTGTGAACAGTTGGAAGGGCTCTTACGAATGGAAAGGGCGAACTTTTAAAAAATAAGGGGAGTTTCAATTATTTTTTTACCTTTAATGCTACCAAATCAACTCATTATGAAACGCCTACTCCTTCTTTTCGCTTGCTGCATTTCAGGGATGCTCTATGCCCAACAAACGTATACCGTTAATGGGGAAGTACTTTCCTTATATACCGAGGTCGAAGGCCCCATGACATTATTGTGGAACAGCATTGATGGGGAATACCGTTATTTTATCGAAAAGAACGGACAAATTTCAGAATTGAAAAACACCAAAAAAGAGGGTAAGTTCCTTGAGGAATATAAAGCCACCCTCGAAAGCATGTCCGGAGATGTGACCATAGACCTCTTCGATATCAAACTTACCCTGCCCTCCTTGAAGGAGGCTGTTGAATCCTACAACAGCCGGGTAGACCCAAATTATCAATACGATTCAACCGCTGGAGGGCTAAAGGGTCGTTTAGGTGGTTTTGTGGGCATTACCAACTATCCCTACTTCGTGAACCCTGAAAATGCGCAACTGTTGCAAGTTGGGGCCGAGCTAGAGGTAATGGACGCTGTAAAATTGCAACGCCATAGTATTGTTTTTCAATTCCGTCAAATTTTTGCAAGTTCCAGCTATGATTTTTCCTCTTCCCAATTAATGCTCAACTACCGTTTTAAATTCATCAATACGCAAAGTGTATCTGCGTTTGTAAATGCTAAAATTGCTGGATACAACTACATTTCACAGGACATCGACGTTCCTCAAGGAAACGGGGAAGCGACCAACATTGCAGGGTCCGGAGGGGAGTTCCAAGCGCCCTTTGCTTTTGGATTGGGGGTAGATATCGCTCTTGGAAATGGCTATTTAACGCTGCAATACCAGGACATAGTCGCACTCAATTTGGACGACAATGGGGATTTCCCCGTCGATATTGCCGTTGGGTATAAGTTCAATTTGTAATCTTTTCCGAACGGATCACCACCGGCAAGGTAAATTGTGCCCGCACTGGAACCCCTCTTTTATATGCAGGGGCAGGTTTAGGTAGTGCTTCAAGACTTTCCTGAAAAATGCGCTGAATTTCGGGAATCTTTACCAAGGTAAGGCTGTCCATGGCAAGATCCAACAAACCAATACGGCCATTGGGATCCACTTCCATTTTCAACCACACGGTATCCCAAATGGATTGGTGTGCCACCACCTGTTGTTGGGACAGCTGATGTTCCAAAGATTGGGTAATGGTTTTTTGGAAACAGTTCTTCTGAGCTTCCTGCGCTATCAAATCGTCACATCCTGGAAAGGCTGGGAAGGTATCCACATCGGTCCAATTGATGGATTTCAATTCTTCTTCGTAAATGGATTCCGATGAAATCTTTTCCGTAGAAAAATATTGGCATGAAGCAAAAACACACAAGCTTCCTATGATCGCTATGGCGTATTTCATATTGTAAAAGTACGCAAATAAAGGCATTGAAAGTAGGACTTTGCCAGGTTGTAACGATTCTGTAAATTCTGCGTCTGATGTTTTTGCTATGGCAGATCTATTATTGGTTTTTTTTGGATTTCTTCTCATGCTCATAGGCATTGCAGGAAGCATCTTACCGGTGTTGCCAGGCACCCCCATTTCTTGGTTGGGACTCGTAGTATTGTATTTGGCCCCATCGATCCCTTTTGACTGGACTTTTATTATCATAACGGGGGTTGTGGCACTTACTATTTATGTTCTTGACTACCTAATACCCGCGATGGGCACCAAACGTTTTGGTGGCAGCAGGGCGGGAGCATGGGGCACAACCATTGGGTTGTTGGTAGGGATTATAGCCCCTATTCCCTTCGGCATATTGATTGGCCCTTTTGTGGGAGCTTTGGTTGGCGAATTGTTGTTCAACAATACAGAAGGGCCCCAAGCCTTCAAAGCGGCTGTGGGGTCCTTCATTGGTTTTTTGGCCTCTACCTTTTTAAAATTCTTTGCGACCTTAGTGTACCTCGGCCTTTTTATTTATCAAGTAATTGTGCATTGGGAACAGCTTTTTTAATGCCGCGTTGGGTCAAAGGGAAATTGATCTTGTTGATCGGGATAGCCATCGGCATCGGAATCGCGGACTTCGTCATTGATAATCAATAGTTGAAAGCTAATAGGCAAAAACGTGTCAAAAACAACGGCATCAAATTCGGCAGTTGGGGCCACCGAAACAGAAAGCGACGCAAATGTGGCGTTCAGGGAAGGTTCGTACATACTATTGGCCCATACTAAAGCCGTAAAATTTCCGAACCGAAGGAGTCGCGCCCCAAAAGTATTCTGAAAACTACCGCCAATGGTCCCTGTTTGCGTTGTGGTACAGAGCACCTGGGGGGTTCCATTAAACCCAAGGATGCTGAACATGGTATTGATTTCGAATGCCAGGATATCATTTACGTCCACATTTCCTTGAAAGGTAGAAGTTGGTACGTAACGCCAAACTACATTGTTATCGTCGCGTACCACGTTTACACCCAAAGTGGCGGTTTGTTGTATTAAAACCTCGGTGGCCGTGTACCCTTGGGGCATGGTAAACCCTAATCCCGGATATTGACTGTGGATAAATTGCGCTCCAGGATTACTGATGGTTGGTATTTGGGTTAACGGAACGGGTAAGCCATGGGCATAATCCCAGTACAAGGCTGTGGGCCCTGTAACCGTATTGCAAATTTGGGAATTGAAATTTTGAAAGTTATTTGCCTGATTGGTATTGTTATTATCGTCTTTGCTGCAGGAAACCACTAGAATTGAAAGCAAAAAAGAAAGGATTGTGACTTGTTTCATTTGGTGTTTTTACCCTCACATCGTACCCGATCAAAAATGTCATCAAAACTTAATTTTTTTTTGAAGAACGACCCGCCCAAGCTTAAGTAGTTTTGGCAGGTATTTTTAGAGCGGAATCTTTATAAGGGTCACGACCCCACTTTTTTGTGGATTGTTTTTTAGATCAAATTCGAAATTGCCTGCATAGAGGGTTTCAAGTCTGGAAATGATATTGGCAAGGCCAATTCCCAAGGGCTGTTCATCTAGTGGCAATGGTTTGCCATTGTTTTGAATGGTGCAAACCAGAAAGCCTTTCTCGATCCGCGACGTCACCCCAATCTCCAATCGGTCATGCGTCATGGAAAACCCATGTTTCAGGGAATTTTCCAAAATGGGTTGCAACAGCAAGGGAGGAACTTGGACATGGAGCGTTTCATCGGCCAGATTCCATTGAATATCGAGTTTATTATCGTACCTAATTTTTTCAATGTCCAGGTATCGTTGAAGCAATTGAATTTCTTCTTTAAAGGCAATAAACCGGGTATCCCGTAGCAACAAGGTTTGCCTTAGCATTTCACTTAAATCGACAATGCTGTTCTGGGCTTTCTCAGGATCGTGCACAATTAGGGAGGCAATATCGTTTAAAGTGTTGAACAAAAAGTGAGGCTGTAGCTGCATCTGTAGGGACTTTACTTTGGAGTCCAACAACTGGGCCTTCAATTTGGACTCCCTTACCTGGAAATCTTTCTGCTTTTTGAAGTAATCGTAAGCATACACGATGACCGCAGAGCAGAAATAGAGGAAAAAGTTGTAATCCGTACCCAATAGGGCCCTGGAATAGACATAGTCCCAAGTCAATGGATCATGGGTACCGGAAATCAAATTACTGATCACGATTTGGGACGCCACCGAATAAAAGGTCAGCGCTACACCAAAAAAAAGGTGCAATAAAAATCCTACCCAGTTGGCAACTTTATGCGACTGAAGTAAGTACCGAACAAAAAATAGGGCAAAAAAAACAAAAACAAATTTTGCCGTATAGCGCACCACGGCATTCTCTGTCAAATCCACCCAGGAATAATTATCATAACCCATCCCTTCCCATTGCGCCAAGATCCCGCTAACCACTGACACGACAAAAGCGATTGCGTAGAATAGCAACAAATATTTTACGAGGGTCTTATCGAACATGGGCAGTCTTTAGGATTTAATTCCCATCAATTGGAGGAATTCTTCTTTGTAGTTTTTTGAAATGCCGAACGTTTCCTGGTCGTTCATCACCAAACTGAAATCTCCAAATCCTTCACTAATTACTTCTTTAAGGTAATTCCTGTTGATGATGGCGGACCGGTTTACGCGTGAAAAACTATGGGGATCTAGTTGTTTGATGAAATTGCCCATGGAGGTTCGGTACAGATGTTTCTGGTTTTTTGTCGTAAATATTTCAGCATAATAGCCAGAAGCCTTAATGTATAGGATATCTGAAACATCCAGAAAAAAATATTTTTTGTTCAACTTCAGTACTACTTTGTCCAGATAGCTTTCCTTTTCTGCCCAAGGATTGTCTTTTGACTTTTCCAACAAACGAATCAAGCCTTTTACATTTTCCTGAAAATGTTTGATCTGGTCCAATTCGATGCGTTGCAATCCACGTTCCAATGCTTCGAGGAATCGTTCCTTTTTAAAAGGTTTCAACAAATAGTCCAAGGCCTGAACCTCGAACGCCTGTAGGGCGAAGTGGTTATAGGCCGTTACAAAAATAAGGCTGGGTATTTTTTCCTTTGGCAAATGTTCTATCACCTCAAAGCCCGTCATGTCGGTCATTTTGATGTCCAGAAATACCAGATCTGGCTGCTCGGAAAGGATGCCATTTATCGTCTCTTTCCCGGTGGAAGCTTCCAACAGTATGAACGCATTGGGCATTTCGGTTAAAAAGGAAACGATTCGCTTTCTTGCCAACGCTTCGTCATCGGCAATCAAAATTTTGATATGGTCTTTTCTGGCATCCAAATGAAGTGCTATAGTAAGGAAAATATCCCCAAAGTAGTAATTTTTGATGGGAGGAATGCATTATTGGATAAGAGGGCTTCACATTTTGATAGCACCCCAAAATTGGGTTCCTTTCGCTGCAGCATTAGTTGATGCTTTTACAGCATATCTTGTGTCTTTCATAGCATTTCTACTTTTTAAAAGGATTTCCAATGCAATTTTATGAAGAAAAATTGTACGTCATGCTGCTAAAAAATATCCTTTCGTTCCTTTGTTCGGTAGTTACCATATCTGGTATTTGCCAATCTTTTGAGGCTGTTAACATCCCCGATTTAACCACTACCCCTTCGGCTTCCAGAAGTGTAAATTTTGTAGATGTGAATGGTGACGGTTGGGATGATATTTTTATCACCAATGGCCCTTTTGCAGGGCAGAACAACATGTTGTACCTCAACAATCAAAATAATACGTTTACTACCATTGCTGCCGATCCTATTGTTAATGATAACGACCGGTCTGATGGTGCCAGTTTTGCCGATGTAGACAATGACGGCGATTTGGACGCGTTTGTGGTAACTTTTGGCGCCAATGGGGTGGGTAAGAAAAACTATTTTTACCGCAACCAGGGCAATGGAAGTTTTGTGTACGAACCCAATAGTGCCATGGGAATACCGCTCACGTATTCCGAAATGTGTGCCTGGATCGATCTTAACAACGATCAAAATCTGGATTTATATGTGACCAACAGTGTGGGCAACCTGCACAACCTTTACTACGAAAATCAAGGAGACGGAAGCTTTGAAGGGGTGTTTGGTTTGACCATCAGCGGCGAGTCCCTTCCTTCACGCTCTATTGATTGGATCGATTACGATGGGGATGGGGACAGCGATCTGTTTGTTACAAATGAAGAAAACCATGCCAACTCCCTTTTTAGGAATGATGGCCCCAATAACTTTACGCAAATCAACGACCTGACCATTACCTTAAGCTTCAACAATTCGGTAGGAAGCTCTTGGGCCGATATCGACAACGATGGTGATTTCGATCTTTTCGTAGCAAATTACGCCACCAATGGTGAGGCGAACCAATTGTACTTTAATGAAAACGGCATTTTTTCCGAAGTAACCAATTCCCCTGTAACCACTGCCATCACCAGCTCATTTGGCTCCACTTTTGGAGACGTGGATAATGACGGCGATTTGGACCTTTTTGTTTGCAATGCCTATTTAGGTTCGCAAGACACCAACTTTCTTTACCTCAATGACGGTTCTGGAAACTTTAGCCTAGATACGGGCAGTGCTTTGGCTTTGCACCAAGGATATACCTTTGGGGCGGCATTTGGCGATTACGACAATGACGGTTGGTTGGACATTGTTTTGGGAAATACCTTAAATGAAAATCAATCCAATGCTTTATTTCACAATACAGGAACTGGAAACAATTGGGTAAAACTGCATTGCCAGGGAACCGAGTCCAATTTTTCGGCAGTAGGGGCCGTCGTAAAACTGAAGGCGATCATCAATGGAACTGAAGTTTGGCAAACCCGAAGCATTGCTTCTGCTTCCGGTTATTGCAGTCAAAATTCCTATACGGTCCATTTTGGCCTTGGAGACGCCACAACCATTGAGGAACTTATCGTGAAATGGCCTGCGGGCACTACCGAATCGTTTTCAAACATAACGATCAATGAGGCACACCTCATCATAGAAGGGCAAGGAACCCTAGGGCAACCTAACTTTAATCTTGGTCACGGGGTTGTCTATCCCAATCCTTTTACGGAGCAAATCTCCATAGCCTTTTTGGGCAGTAAAAATGAATCGCTTTTGTTTCAAGTGTACACCATGGCCGGAAAATTGATTTTTGAGGAAACGGTTACCGATTCCGAAAACCATACCAGCCCACCTCTTTCATTTTTGACCAAAGGCACCTATGTTTACACCCTTTCGAATGTTGAGGGAAAAATCGTGAAAACGGGAAAAATCATAAAACAATAACCCTATTTTCAAACCCAAACCGTTTTCTCCGCTATGGAGGTTTGACGCGTTCCGGGAGGTAAGGATGCTGAATATTTCCCCATGTAGAACAGTCCCAAGCACCGCTCTCCCTCCTCCATAGGGATGTGATGGTGCATGTATTGAAGCAAGGATGGCGAGCTCCAATAGGCCCCAATACCCATTTCCGTAGCCATCAACCACATGTTTTGTACCGCCATGGCCGTGGCGGCAATTTCTTCCCATTCGGGCAAGGAAGCTTTGGAGTCGCGTTGCATGCAAATGGCTATCACGCAAGCGGATTGTAACGGTTTCTCTCCCATTTTTTGACACTTGATCTCCGAAAAGGGGTTGGCGGTTTTTCGGTAGGTGTCCTCCAAAAAAGCACTCAGGGCTTTTCTGGAAGCTTCTGAATGGAACACCTTAAAGCGCCAAGGCTCTGTCCTGCGATGGGTTGGAGCCCAATTGGCCATTTCGAGCAGTTTGGAAATTTCTTCTTTGTTCAATGGTTCTTTATCATATTGAGTGGGGTACACGGCCCTTCGGGATGTGATGGTGTTTTCGATCATGTTGCTGTATTCACATTAAGTTTGGAAGATACGCATTTCAAAAAAAGAAAGCTTCATTTATTGCTTTTAGAGATTTTGGTTCCATTGAAACGTGAGGTGTGGATTTTTTTTGTACCTTAATATCAACTATTTGCTAGTATCAACCTAAACGCTCTTAACATGAAAAAATTAGTCTTTCTGGCTTTTTTGGCCTGTACCGCAATCATTTTGCTTTCTGCGTCGCAAAAAGGGAACCATTCCGATGCAAAGTCCCTTGAAGGTGTTTGGGAGTTACAGTACCAATTAATTTACGACAACAATGAAGTATTGGACACCTTATACAACCTAAACGGTTACCGTCAAGTAAAGATGTACAGCAAAGGAAAGGTGATGTGGACCCGTTTCAATCCCACAGACAGCAACGAATGGTTTGGGTATGGATCCTACGAAGTTAAAGACGGGATGTTGGAAGAGCAACTGGAATACGCTTCCAATGCCATGATGAAAATTGTCGATACGGTCCAAGTGTTCCGGTTCCAATTGGAAACTACCCCTGATACCTTCACACAGACTTCACTTGATGAAGAGGGTAAAAAGTACAATTCGGAGATTTACAAACGGCTTGAATGAGGCAAAGTCTGGCTTAAGATCCTGTTAGCAGAGAACCTTGACTTTTATGGAGTGTTTTTTGCATTGAATTGTTCCTGATAATTCTCCCAAGTGGTGTCCTTGAAATGGTCCCCCCCAAAAAAAGTAATGATCTTGTAGAACATTTTAGCATCCTTATATCCTGGAAGGGTCTGTAGGATCTGTTCGCTTTCATTCAGGAAAATGATGGTGGGATAGCCCATACGTCCGTTGAGCAATTCGATGGCAAGTTCATTGGCGCCCCGACGTCCGGAAGGCTTCCACTTGTAGGCACGACCTCGGTAGGTAATGGTTTCCTTTTCTTCCCCATTAAGAATTACAGGATAGTAGTTTTTGTTGACATAGTTGATAACATCGGCATCCTTAAAGGACTCATTTTTCATCTTTCTACACCATCCGCACCAATCGGTTTCCACAAATACCAAAACTTTTTTGGGTTGCTGGTCCATGGCCACTTCCAATTCTGAAAAGGACATCCATTGGATGGAATCCTGCGCACTTAATGTAATCCCTACAAACAGTGCAGTTGCAAGGAACAAAACTTGTTGGATTTTTTTCATGATTCCAAGATACACAATTTGAATGAAAGCCAAAGGGTGCAATCTATTTGCCTGCACTATTTCAGCATAGGGTATTACCCGCGACCAATTACTGACTTTCCTCATAGTTTAAATCTGCTTTGTCCCTTAGTTTTATTCAATTAATCTAATTCCCATGAAAACTTCCAACTCATCCCTTCAGCCCAAATTGTTTTGCTTGTTCATGGTCTTCATAGGAACCGGTGTATTCTCACAGGTAATGGACCAAAACAACCTCAATAAACCCGAGACCAACACTCCATCTGAAATTTTCTGGAATGTAAAGGCCTATAGCCCCACTTGGGGCTTATTGGATGTAAAGGCCATTGATAAGGATGGCACTATTTACGACATCAAAGCCATCCAGGATTCTGACGACACGAGCATCTTAAATGTAAAAGCCCTAGTGAACGGGGAACGCCTTCCGGTAAAATTGATCGTAAAAAACTCCGACCCTTTGTACCCTCTTAAAGCCATAACCCACGATGGGACCCTTCTGGACGTAAAAGCCTTGGATCCCGATGGCGAGATCATAGCCGTGAAGGGGTTCAGCAAATCCGGAAATATTGTACACATTAGGGCCATAAGGCCGCAGAACATTATGTACAACATCATTGCCGTTTCACCCGATGGGAAAGTAAATACCGTAAAAGGGGTGAAGCTGATGGACGAAGAAGTGGAAACCGTTATTAATGGTGTTAAGGTTTTTGCCCACGTGAAGGCACTTACGCAGAGCGAGTAAGCTAGATTGGGTACAAACAAAAAAAGCCCATCCAAACGGACAAGCTTCTCATCGGTCTTGCGACCAAGCTCTGTTTTCACAGAGACAACACAACTTTGTAGTGGCGGTCTGGAAATTTTCGATATGAATTTAAACTTAAAAGCTTTAGGTTACCTACGATACTCTTTAATTTAAAAAGCAGGTATTTTAAATAGAATTTCTTGTTCCATCAATACATCTAAGACCATTTTCATTTCTTCATTTTCAAAATTTATTTTTTCTTCTATGAATAAATTTTCTATTGCCTTTTTTAAGTTGGGTGTATGGTATTCCAAAAGTAATTCCCTTTCACCCAGTTTTATAATGCAATATTTCTTTGAAAATTCAAAACTTACCTCTGGGTTTATTTTTAGAATAGTTTTATTGCCTGAATAAGACTTTTGCAATACTTTGTATAGTGCTTCAAGAACTCTAGTAACAGTTACGGAATTGAGACATATTTTATGTTCGCATGCCATAATAACATCATAATTACACTTAATATTACAGACACCCTTTTTGCCCCATATAAGTTCATTATGTTCTGAAAAACTACCCCAACTCCCAGGTCCTGTTGGCCCATAAATCCCTACCGTAGGAATATTAAATGCGCCGGCAACGTGCGTTATTCCAGCATCATTTCCTATAAAAAATGATGTCTTTTCCATCACCTTACCTACTTCTTCCATACCTCCAGTAATTAGTTCTATTGGAAGGTTTTTATTTTGAAAAAAAGGAATAATATCTGGGTCGTCCGGGCCTTGTATAATTTTACACTTCAAGGATGGAAAAATAGTTGCTATTTCTTCAATGAGTTTGGCAAACTTTCCTGTCGGCCATATTTTCAATTTAAACCCAGCACCAGGGTGTATTGTGTAATACTTATTTGTAGCATTTACTTTTCTATCAAAATAGGGATATTTCCTAAATCTATGTTTTATTCCTGTTACATTTTCTAAAGCATCCAAATAATGATTTATAGCATGCTGTTTAACTTTCTTATGGGTAGGATATGTTATGGAATAAGGTAAATTATATCCTTTAAAAGGAGGGTAATTTCCAAGTTCATAGATAGTATCGTAGTAACTATGATTATTTTTTGCAGTTTCTTCGTCAATTACATTAACTGTTAAATACTTTTTAAAAAAATTCAATAATCTTTTTTCAACAGCCAATGTGACTTGGGTTGCATTATCAACGATGCTATAAATAGCTGGTATTGAAAAAAAAATATCGCCAAGACCTCCATAACTCTTATAAATTAGAACATTACCTAAATTTTTATTTGATTTTTCAATATCAATATAATGAGAGTTCTTGGGTTTAATTATCGAATTATTTTGTCTTAATGGAAACAAAATACTTTTTTGAATTTCCTGAAAAGTAGATTTAATCTCAATTCTTTCACATCCTCGTGCTGCTTTTGGAGCTATTGTATAGGTTTTATATCGTTTTTTATTATAAAAAATATGGTGATCTAACGGTCTTCTAATTCCATGTTCTTGACTGTCTTTGAATAGCTTTTCTGCTCCTCTTTTAGAAACCACATAACACAACATGGACCAATCTTGATAAGAGCGAACTACATTTTTATTTTCTGCACCTTTAAACTTATGAAATTGATTTTCTGGACAATAGTAGCTAAAAACGTCCCAATCTTTAGGAATTTGATTTATA
>DJVA01000022.1 GCA_002440705.1 Flavobacteriaceae bacterium UBA6268
TGTGGAAAGTGTCACTATTAATTATAAAGAATACTATTTCAGATAGATATTATGGCGTCAAACAAGAAATATTGGAAAAGTGTTGAAGAGCTCAATCCAAACAATGCTATTGTTGAAACCCTGAAGCAAAATGAATTTGCCGAACCCATTCCTACGGATGCGTTTTTGGGGGACAAGGATACCTTGGGCGCTTCCTCGACTACCCGTCGCGATTTCTTAAAATATGTAGGATTTACCACTGCTGCCGCATCGTTGGCAGCTTGCGAAGGTCCCGTAATCAAATCGATTCCCTATGTGGTTGCCCCGGATGAAATTATTCCAGGGGTGGCCAACTACTACGCTACCGCTATGGCCGACGGATTCGATTTTGCCAGCATTTTGGTCAAAACCCGTGAGGGAAGACCTATTAAAATTGAACGTAACGATCTTGCCAAACACGGTGGAAACGTAAATGCAAGGGTGCATGCCTCGGTATTGTCCATGTACGACAAAAACCGTTTGCAAGGGCCAAAAATAGAAGGTGAAGAGGTAAGTTGGAGCGATTTTGATGCCGCAGTTTCAGCAAAGATGAATGCCATGGCTGGAAAGGATGTGGTATTGCTCACACAAACATTTGCAAGCCCTTCTACCTCCAAATTGATTGCCGATTTCAAAACAAAATATCCCAATGTACGCCACGTAGTCTACGATACAGTTTCGTCCAGTGAGGCATTGGATGCCTTTCAGTCCAAATACAACATGCGCGGATTGGCCGACTACAATTTTAGCAAGGCCGAAGTGATTGTTTCGGTAGGTGCCGATTTCCTTGGCGATTGGCAAGGAGGAGGCTATGAGGGCAGTTATGCCCAAGGACGTAATCCCAAAAATGGGAAGATGTCCCGACACATCCAGTTTGAAGCAAATATGACGCTTTCTGGGGCCAATGCCGATAAACGCATTCCTGTGATTCCTTCACAACAACTCCAAGTCCTTAAGGCCCTTACCGGAAATGGAAATGCTTCGGGCTTGCCCGAAGAAGTGGCCGATGCAGTTGCCAAGGCCAAAGCCCAATTGCAGGCTGCTGGAAGTAAAGGGGTAGTGGTTACGGGATATCCCAGTGTGGAAGCCCAAAGCATGGTACTTTCCTACAACGAAGGAGTAGGTGCCTTGGCCATGGATGTGACGCGGCCAAAACTTACTTCCATGGGAAGCACCTCTGAAGTTGCCAACGTAATGAACGGTGTGGTTTCGGGAAGTGTGAAAGGGTTGATCACTGTTGGAGTGAATCCTGTGTATTCGTTCCCCAACACCTCGTTTGCCGAAGCCTACAAGAATTTGGAGATGTCCTTGGCGTTTGCCATGAATGAAGATGAAACAGCAGTTGCAGCACAAATGGTGGCAGCTACGCCA
This sequence comes from Flavobacteriaceae bacterium UBA6268, assembly GCA_002440705.1. GTDB lineage: Bacteria > Bacteroidota > Bacteroidia > Flavobacteriales > Flavobacteriaceae > DJVA01. Next base: position 1,390 of record DJVA01000022.1, read on the forward strand.
CATTACTTGGAATCTTGGGGCGATGTACAAATCAAAAAAGGGTCTTTTGGACTGGTGCAACCCACCATCCGACCTTTGTTCAATACGCGTCAATTTCAAGAATGCCTGTTGAAATGGACGGATAACGACACTTCGTATCACGATTACCTAAAAACATTTTGGCAAGACAACATCCTTGCAGGTGCTTCTTGGAATCAAGCACTGCATGACGGTGTTTTTGAAGGAAATGCCCTGTTGGAAGCTGAAGGCGATTTGTCCAACATTATGGAATCGGCTACTTCCAATGGAGCTTTGCTAGAACCTCAAGAGGGTGGCATGGAACTTATGCTGTATACGAAAACCGGATTGGGCGATGGGCAACAGGCCAATAACCCATGGTTGCAAGAACTGCCAGATCCTATTACCCGTGCTTCTTGGGACAACTACCTTACGATGGCTGCTGCAGATGCGAGTGCCATGGGACTTGTAAACGAACATGTTGCCAACGGTGCCATGAACGGCAATTACGTCAACGTTAAGATGGGTGAGGTAGTCATCGAGAACGTTCCCGTACTCATCCAACCAGGACAAGCTAAAGGTTCTGTTGGCTTGGCATTAGGATATGGACGCAAAGCAGCGATTCAGTCAGAAATGCAAACCGGGGTCAATGCCTATGCACTTTACAATAACTTTTCATCGATTCAGAATGTAACCCTTGAAAAGGTTTCAGGGACGCACGAATTTGCTTGCATCCAGTTACAAAATACCATGATGGGTAGGGACATCATCCGTGAAACTTCCCTAGAAATATTCAATACCAAGGATGCTACCGTTTGGAACCCCATGCCTATGGTTTCCAAAGACCATGAAGAAATTCCGGCTACTTCACCTGAAGCCGATCTTTGGACCTCTTTTGACGACAGCATCGGACCGCATTTCAACTTGTCCATCGATTTGAATGCCTGTACCGGTTGTGGCGCTTGTGTCATTGCCTGTCATTCTGAAAACAACGTGCCAGTAGTCGGCAAAGCCGAAATGCGCAAGAGCCGCGACATGCACTGGTTGCGTATCGATCGTTATTACTCCAGCGAAGAAACCTTTGATGAGGATGTAGAGAAAAAAGAATCGGCCGAAGGTTGGTTCACTGGAGAGAAGAAAGCCCTCCGGGAAATGGAAATGGCCTCAGCCAATCCGCAGGTGGCTTTCCAGCCAGTGATGTGTCAGCATTGCAACCATGCACCTTGTGAAACCGTTTGCCCTGTTGCGGCTACGTCACACGGGCGTCAGGGTCAAAACCAAATGGCATACAACCGTTGTGTTGGAACGCGTTACTGTGCGAATAACTGTCCTTATAAAGTGCGTCGATTCAACTGGTTCCTTTATGCCGAAAACGAAGAATTTGATTACTACATGAACAACGATTTGGGCCGTATGGTACTCAATCCAGACGTGGTAGTCCGTTCCCGAGGCGTGATGGAAAAGTGCTCCATGTGTATCCAAATGACCCAAAAAGCCATTTTAGATGCCAAAAAAGCAGGAAGACCCGTGAAGGATTCTGAGTTTAAAACGGCTTGTTCAGCCGCCTGTGGTACCGGAGCCATTCAGTTTGGTGATGTCAACGATCACGAAAGTGAAGTATTCAAGCTTAAGGAAGATAAAAGAATGTATCACTTACTGGAATCCGTGGGAACCAAACCCAATGTGTTCTATCATGTGAAAGTGAGAAATACAAACGAAGCATAAACTAAGAAATTAGATATATAGATATGGCGTCGCATTACGAAGCACCTATTAGAAGACCCTTAGTTACCGGAGACAAAACCTACCACGATGTAACCGTGGACGTGGCTGCTCCTGTGGAAGGAAAAGCCAACAAGTCTTGGTGGATTGTTTTTTCCATCGCATTGGCTGCATTTCTCTGGGGATTGGGTTGTATCATTTATACCATCTCCACCGGAATCGGGGTTTGGGGATTGAACAAGACCGTAAACTGGGCTTGGGACATTACCAACTTTGTATGGTGGGTGGGTATTGGTCACGCAGGAACCTTAATTTCTGCCGTACTTTTACTATTCCGCCAAAAATGGAGAATGGCCGTCAACCGTTCTGCAGAAGCGATGACCATCTTTTCGGTAATCCAGGCAGGGTTGTTCCCTATCATCCACATGGGTAGGCCCTGGTTGGCCTATTGGGTATTGCCCATTCCCAACCAATTTGGTTCCCTATGGGTAAATTTCAACTCTCCCTTGCTTTGGGACGTATTTGCGATTTCTACGTATTTGTCGGTATCCTTGGTATTCTGGTGGACCGGGCTTTTGCCGGATTTCGCCATGATTCGCGATCGCGCCATAACTCCATTTACCAAACGTGTTTATAGCATTTTATCGTTTGGATGGAGTGGCCGGGCCAAAGACTGGCAGCGTTTTGAGGAAGTATCCTTGGTCTTGGCCGGTTTGGCTACACCACTGGTACTTTCGGTGCATACCATCGTATCCTTCGACTTTGCCACTTCAGTCATCCCTGGATGGCATACTACCATCTTCCCCCCCTACTTTGTTGCTGGAGCTATTTTCTCGGGATTTGCCATGGTGCAAACCCTCCTGATTATTATGCGAAAGGTTTCCAACTTGGAAAACTACATTACCATCCAGCACATAGAATTGATGAACATCGTAATCATGATTACAGGATCCATTGTAGGGGTAGCCTACATTACGGAACTTTTCATCGCTTGGTATTCAGGGGTGGAATACGAACAATATGCCTTCTTGAACCGCGCTACGGGACCTTATTGGTGGGCATACCTTTCCATGATGTCCTGTAATGTGTTCTCACCACAGTTCATGTGGATCAAAAGGCTACGTACCAGTATCATGTTCTCGTTCTTCATCTCCATTGTTGTGAATATTGGGATGTGGTTTGAACGTTTCGTGATCATCGTCACCTCGTTGCATAGGGATTACCTTACATCCTCCTGGACGATGTTTTCCCCAACCTTTGTGGACATTGGAATTTTTATTGGAACCCTAGGATTCTTCTTTGTATTGTTCCTGCTTTATGCAAGAACCTTCCCTGTCATTGCACAAGCGGAGGTAAAATCCATTTTGAAAGCCTCAGGCAGCAAGTATAAAAAGTTGCGTGCCGAACAGGGCGATGATGCCAAACATTATGAGATGCCCGCAGGTGGAAAGGTAGCCGTTGAAAAAGCTACCCCTGAGGCAGATGTATCTGAAAAAACCAGTACCCTTTTGAAAAATATTGGAGCCTTCGACGCGGCCACACAACAGGCGGACGATTTGAAACGCATCAGCGGAGTAGGCCCAAAAATGGAAGAAAAATTACACCAGCTTGGCATTTTTACCTTTGAACAGGTAAGTAAAATGACCGACACGGAATACGATTTGTTGGACAGCATCATTGACGAATTCCCGGGGCGTGCCAAAAGGGACGACTGGGCAGGTCAAGCAGCTAAACTCAAAAATAGTTAAGTATGGCATCTAAAGTTATTCATGCTATTTACAACGATGATGACATTCTCATGAATGCCGTAAAGGCCGTTCGCAAGGAACATTATCACATCGAGGAAGTTTACACCCCCTTCCCGGTACACGGTTTGGACAAAGCCATGGGATTGGAAGGAACGCGCATCGCTATTACTTCGTTCATGTATGGGATTCTTGGATTGACTGTAGCCATCGTGATGATGAATTTCATCATGATTAAGGATTGGCCCCAAGATATTGGTGGAAAACCCAGTTTTAGTTACATTGAAAACATGCCAGCCTTTGTGCCCATCATGTTCGAAATGACCGTTTTCTTTGCGGCCCACTTGATGGTAATTACCTTTTACATGCGTAGTAAATTGTGGCCCTTCAAAAAAGCAGAGAATCCCGATCCAAGAACAACTGACGACCACTTCCTGATGGCCATCGACCTGGGCCATCACAATGCAGATGAGGTGACCAAGTTTTTGACCGGCACTGGAGCCATTGAAATTAGTATCATTGAAAATGAAGACGATCACTAGTATGAAAAATAGTTTCCAAATAGTTGTTGCCATTGCTGCCTCTGTACTGATGGTGTCTTGTTTTAATTCTTCGAGGCCCAACTACCAGTACATGCCCAATATGTACGAACCAGTAGGGTACGAAACCTACGGGGAATACGAAATCTTCCCTGGAGGTCAGGAAGCCATGCTTCCTGCCGAGGGAACCATTCCCAGAGGATGGCAACCTTACGAATACCCTAATACAACAGACGGATTGAATTTGGCAAAAGCCGAACTTAAAAACCCCCTTCCTGTTACAGAAGCAAGTTTGGCCAATGGGAAAAAGCTATACGATATTTATTGTGCGGTTTGCCATGGTGTGAAAGGGGATGGACAAGGTATTTTGGTACAACGCGAAAAAATACTGGGGATCCCAAGTTATGCGGACCCAGGTAGGTTGATTACCGAAGGAGGGATTTATCACGTACAAATGTTTGGATTGAATGCCATGGGATCGTATGCTTCCCAAACCAATGAAACAGAACGCTGGGAAATTGTCCAGCATGTAATGAACCTGAAAGCTTCATTGGAAGGGACACCCCTGTTGGTGCCACAGACCGAAGAAGTTGCTGCAATGCCCATGGAATCTGAAGCAACACCTTCAGAAGAAGAACATTAATAAAGAATAGAATAGCTAAAGATATGTATACGCTACCTAACAAATTGAAAATTTTTGCGATCATCTTCATGGTAGTTGGTGCCATTGGGATGATTTCCGGATTTTTATCGGCACCCAAAACCACTGCAGAGGTTGAGGCCATGATGGCAAGTCACCACGGTGAAGGCCACGGCAATTCGGCTATGGATGAAATGGAGGATCATGGCGAGGGGCATGGAGACGTAAAAACGGAGGAGCATGCCGATCATGAAGCTCATTTGACCCACGTATTGCACCAATTGCAAAATCGACCTTGGTCGGCCTTGTACATTGCTTCCTTTTTCTTTTTCATGATTTCTTTGGGAGTGTTGGCATTTTATGCCATTCAATATGCCGCCCAAGCTGGTTGGTCTCCGGTACTCTTCAGGGTCATGGAAGGAATTACGGCCTATTTGCCAGTAGCATCGGTCATCATCCTTTTATTGTTGGTGCTTTCCGCTACGGGCGTCAATCACATCTTCCATTGGATGGACGCCGATTTGGTCAATCCCGAAAGTGAGCATTATGACGAAATCATTGCAGGAAAAAGCAGTTATTTGAACGTACCATTCTTTTTGGCTCGAGCGGTAGTGTACCTTTTGGGGTGGAACTTATACCGATACTTTTCCAGAAAAAACTCCGTTGCGGATGACACTGCTGAAAATCACGCCTATTTCAAAAAGAACTTTAAGCTTTCGGCCATCTTCTTGGTATTCTTTATTGTAACGGAATCCATGATGTCTTGGGATTGGTTGATGAGTTTTGATCCCCATTGGTTCAGCACATTATATGGATGGTATGTATTTGCCGGAATGATGGTTTCTGCCATTACGGTCATTGCCATGGTAACTATCTTCCTAAAAGCACAAGGATATCTTGAATTTGTAAACGACAGCCACATTCACGATTTGGCCAAGTTCATGTTTGGTTTCAGTATCTTTTGGACCTATTTGTGGTTCTCACAGTTCATGCTAATATGGTATGCCAACATCCCAGAGGAAGTTACCTACTTTGTAACACGCATCGAGGACTATAACCTGCCGTTTTTTGCCATGCTCGTGATGAATTTCGTATTCCCGGTATTGCTCTTGATGAACAGTGATTACAAGCGGGTCAATTGGTTTGTGATCATGACCGGTATCGTAATTTTGGCTGGTCATTACGTAGATGTTTTTAACATGGTGATGCCAGCTACCGTAGGAACCTCATGGTTTATAGGACTTCCGGAAATAGGCTCATTGTTTTTCTTTTTTGGATTGTTCGTTTTGGTCGTCTTTACGGCTTTGGCCAAAAAACCGCTCTTGGCAAAACACAACCCTTTCATCAAGGAAAGCAAACATTTTCATTATTAATAACGTAGAAAGTTAGGAAACAATGACTGCATTTTTAGTTGTATTAGTACTCATTCTTTTTGGAGTTGCCATCTGGCAAATGGGAAAGATTTTCCAATTGTCCAAGGGCAAGGCCGATAATACTTCCGAAATCGCAAACGATAAGGACAACAATGCCAATGGGTGGTTGATGCTCATGTTCGTCTTCTTCATCTATGTGTTGACGATTGTTTGTTTTGTGAAATGGAGCGATGTTCTTCTGCCGCAATCAGCTTCAGCACATGGTTTGGAAACGGACCAGCTTTGGCTCATTTCCATGGTCATCATTTTTATTGTAGGAATCATTACCCAATGGCTGCTCCACTACTTTGCATTCAAATACCGTGGAAGGAAAACACAAAGGGCGACCTTCTATGCCGATAACGACAAGTTGGAATTTATTTGGACCATCATCCCAGTCATTGTGTTGGCAGGCCTCATTATCTACGGATTGTTTACTTGGACCGATATCATGAATGTGGATACGGAAGACGATCCGTTGGTGGTCGAGTTGTATGCACAGCAGTTTAAATGGAATGCACGGTATGCAGGGGACGATAATGTTTTGGGTGAAGCCAATGTACGTTTGATCGAAGGAGCCAATATTTTGGGCGTTGACACTTCCGACCCCAATGCCCAGGACGATATTGTTGTGAACGAACTGCACTTGCCCAAAGGAAGGAAAGTGCTCTTCAAAATGCGCTCCCAAGATGTATTGCACTCTGCTTACATGCCGCACTTTAGGGCTCAAATGAATTGCGTACCAGGAATGATTACGCAATTTTCCTTTACCCCCACCATCACGACCGAAAAAATGCGAAGCAATCCCGATATGGTGGAAAAAGTGAAACACATCAACGATATCCGTGCCAAGAAAAGTGAAGTATTGCTTGCAAAAGGGGAGGAAGCCCTGGAGCCGTATGAATTTGACTACCTCCTTCTTTGTAACAAGATTTGTGGAAACAGCCACTATAACATGCAAATGAAGATTGTAGTAGAAGATGAAGATGCCTTCAATGCATGGTTAAAAGAACAAAAAACCCTAGTACAGGCACTGGAACAATAATAAAAAATAGCTTTTAGATATGTCAGCACACGCACACGATTTAGCAATGGATCACCACGAAGATCACGGACATCATCATAAGGAGACTTTCATCACCAAGTACATATTCAGTCAGGATCATAAAATGATTTCCAAGCAATACCTTTTTACAGGGTTGATTATGGGATTCATCGGAATTGCCATGTCCATTTTGTTCAGGTTGCAATTGGCTTGGCCCGATCACCAATTCAGTATTTATGAAGTATTCCTAGGAAAATGGGGCGCCGAAGGTGTGATGGACCCCAACATTTACCTGGCGTTGGTAACCATACACGGTACCATTATGGTATTTTTTGTATTGACGGCCGGTTTGAGCGGTACCTTTAGTAACCTTTTAATCCCACTCCAATGTGGTGCACGCGATATGGCATCGGGCTTTTTGAACATGATCTCTTATTGGTTGTTTTTCCTTTCCAGTGTCATCATGGTGATTTCCCTTTTTGTGGAAGCGGGACCAGCATCTGCAGGTTGGACCATTTACCCTCCTCTTAGTGCATTACCACAAGCCATACCGGGATCGGGTGCAGGAATGACCCTGTGGTTGGTTTCCATGGCCATCTTCATCGCTTCATCGTTACTTGGAGCGTTGAATTATATTGTTACTGTACTGAACTTAAGAACCAAAGGAATGTCCATGACACGCCTTCCCTTAACGATCTGGGCCTTCTTCATCACGGCGGTTATTGGGGTTGTTTCTTTCCCTGTGCTACTGTCTGCTGCACTGTTGTTGATAATGGATCGTAGCTTTGGGACTTCGTTCTTCCTTTCCGACATTTACATCGCGGGGGAAGTATTGCACAATCAAGGAGGTTCTCCAGTATTGTTCGAGCACTTATTCTGGTTCTTGGGACACCCAGAGGTTTACATCGTTCTGTTGCCCGCCTTGGGAATTACTTCTGAAATCATTGCTACCAATTCGCGAAAACCCATATTTGGGTATCGGGCCATGGTGGCCTCCATATTAGCCATTGCTTTCCTATCAACCATTGTGTGGGGGCATCACATGTTCGTGTCTGGTATGAATCCATTTTTGGGATCGGTATTTACTTTTACTACCTTATTGATTGCCATACCTTCGGCTGTAAAAGCGTTCAACTACATCACTACGCTTTGGAAAGGAAACCTTCAGTTGAATCCCGCCATGTTGTTTTCAATTGGGTTGGTATCTACCTTTATCACTGGAGGATTAACAGGAATTATCCTTGGGGATAGTGCGCTAGACATCAACGTTCACGACACCTATTTTGTCGTGGCACACTTCCACTTGGTTATGGGTATTTCTGCACTCTACGGACTTTTTGCCGGAGTATATCATTGGTTCCCAAAAATGTTTGAAGGAAAAATGATGAATAAAAATATGGGATACGTCCACTTTTGGGTGACGGCCATTGGGGCGTATGGGGTCTTCTTCCCCATGCACTTTATTGGGATGGCAGGACTTCCAAGACGTTATTATACCAATACAGCGTTCCCTTATTTTGATGATTTAACCAATGTGAACGTGGTAATTACCATCTTTGCAATCATTGCTGCTGCCGCGCAATTGGTCTTTCTATTCAATTTTATCTACTCTATCTTCTACGGAAAGAAAGGTCCCAAAAACCCATGGGGCTCCAATACCTTGGAATGGACTGCCGAAGTAAAACACATTCATGGAAACTGGGATGGTCCCATTCCTCACGTACACCGTTGGGCTTACGACTATAGTAAGTTGAACAAGGACGGAAGCGATTATGTCATAGCAGGTCAGGATTACATCCCGCAAACGGTCCCCATTCAGGAAAACGAAGAAGAAATGCACCATTAGGAGCTTTTAAACCAATACGACACAAAACCCTTTCAGATTTTTCGAAAGGGTTTTTTAGTATCTTTATTTGCTTCAACTTAAAACCCGGATGTTTGGGCATTAAAAAAATCATTTACTACTTCTCCCTAGCCATTTCTGGCAAAGAGCAACAATTCACTTCTGGAAGCATCAAAAGGGCCATTTTTATGTTATCGGTTCCCATGGTTTTGGAAATGATGATGGAATCTATTTTTTTTCTTGCAGATGCCTATTTTGTCTCCAGCCTTGGCGCGAATGCAATAGCAACCGTTGGGCTTACCGAGTCGGTTTTAACCCTTGTATATGCCATAGCCATTGGGTTGAGTATGGGGGTTACGGCCATTGTAGCCCGAAGAATTGGAGAGCAAAACCCCGAAGGAGCCTCACAAACTGCGGTTCAGGCCATGCTGTTGGGAATGGTGGTTGCCCTTGTCGTAAGTGTTTTTGGGCTATTGTTTCCAAAGCAGATTTTGGGCCTTATGGGGGGTGCTCCCGACTTGATTTCCGAAGGTTTTGGTTATACACAAATCCTCTTGGGGGGCAATGTAACCATTATGCTGCTGTTTCTCATCAATGCAATTTTTAGGGGCGCTGGTGACGCTTCCGTGGCCATGAAAGTCCTCCTATTTTCCAATTTGTTGAATATTGTATTGGACCCCTTGCTGATTTTTGGTTGGGGACCCATTCCTGCTTTTGGGGTCAAAGGCGCAGCTATAGCAACTACAATTGGCAGGGGAAGTGCGGTACTTTTCCAATTATGGATTTTATGGCATGGTTGGACTAAGATCAAGATTGGTATAAAGGATTTTGGGCTGAAAATTGGCATCATGTTAAATCTGGTAAAAGTTTCTTTAGGAGGTATCGGACAGTTTATTATTGGCACCTCAAGTTGGGTCTTTTTGATGCGCATCATGGCCGAATTTGGCAGTGAGTTATTGGCAGGTTATACCATTGCTATTCGCGTACTGATGTTTACCCTAATGCCTTCATGGGGAATGAGCAATGCTGCAGCTACCCTTGTAGGGCAAAACCTAGGGGCACAAAAACCGGATCGTGCGGAAATTTCGGTATGGAAAACGGGAAAATACAATGCCTGGTTTATGGTTTTTGTTTCATTGTTCTATTTGTTTTTTGCCGAATCCATCATTAAGGTCTTTTCCCAACAACCCGAAGTAATCCATTATGGGGCATTAAGCTTGAGGGTTGTGGCCTCGGGCTATGTTTTTTACGCATATGGTATGGTAATCATTCAAGCGTTTAACGGCTCGGGCGATACTAAAACCCCAACCATCATCAACTTTTTTTGTTTTTGGTTGTTCCAACTTCCCTTTGCTTATGTAGCAGCATTGGTTTTTAATTTGCAAGCCCTTGGGGTTTTATTGGCCATTACGGTATCGGAAGTGTTAATTGCCGTTGTGGGCATCATTTGGTTCAAAAAAGGGAAATGGAAAACGGTGAAGGTCTAAGGATGCATTTAAATCATCAGTGATTTTCAATCGTTTCGATTTGAAGCTTTGTATATTTGTGTTATGAACGAGCACCTCGATCCTACTGGGGCCCATCTTTCGCCTCAAGACCTGGACATTGAAAAGAAATTGCGTCCGCTGTCCTTTGAAGATTTTACAGGGCAGGATCAGGCTTTAGAAAACTTGAAAGTGTTTGTTCAGGCAGCAAATTTGCGCAATGAGGCATTGGACCATACGTTATTTCACGGCCCTCCTGGATTGGGAAAGACCACCCTTGCCCATATTTTGGCACATGAGCTTCAGGTAAACATCCGGGTTACCTCTGGACCTGTTTTGGACAAGCCGGGCGATTTGGCAGGGCTGCTTACCAATTTAGAAGAGCGTGACGTCCTCTTTATTGATGAGATCCATCGGTTGAGTCCGGTGGTGGAGGAATACTTGTATTCGGCCATGGAAGATTATCGTATCGATATCATGATCGAATCGGGGCCCAATGCGCGTACGGTGCAAATCAATTTGAATCCTTTTACCTTGGTTGGTGCAACCACGCGATCAGGACTCTTAACGGCGCCTATGCGAGCCCGTTTTGGAATTTCTTCCCGATTGAATTACTATACCACCGACCTGTTAACCGCCATTGTAGAGCGAAGTGCCAATATTCTAGGGGTGCCAATTACCATGGAAGCAGCCATCGAAATTGCAGGAAGAAGCCGCGGAACCCCACGTATTGCCAATGCTTTATTGCGAAGGGTCCGGGACTTTGCCCAAATAAAGGGGGATGGAAAAATTGACATTAAAATCGCAAAGTTTGCCCTAGAACAGTTGCATGTGGACATGCATGGGCTGGACGAGATGGACAATAAAATCTTAACGACCATTATCGATAAATTCAAGGGAGGTCCTGTTGGGATTACCACTCTGGCAACGGCCGTTTCCGAAAGCGCCGAGACCTTGGAGGAGGTGTATGAACCCTTCCTAATACAACAAGGGTTTATTGTCCGGACACCTCGCGGTCGTGAAGTCACCGAATTTGCTTACAAGCATCTCGGAAAGATCAAAGGCGGCACTCAGGGTGGACTCTTCTGAAGCATGCACACACAAAAAAAATACCGATACCCAAAAAGCATATCCGTTTTGGGGTTCTTATGGAATGCCAATAGCATCCGAAGAAACCCCATTCCTTTTCACCAAAAATACTTTAAAAAATTAGGGGATACTTTTGCGGTTCGCGTGGGCATCCGAAGGTATATTTTGCTAACCAGGGATAAAGACATTGCCCAACACATACTTCAAAAAGGGCACAAAAACTATGAGAAATCCAAAATCCAAACCACCTACCTTTCAAAATACTTGGGTAATGGACTACTGACCTCTAAGGGAGACTATTGGTTACGACAAAGGCGATTGATCCAGCCAGCCTTTCATAAACAAAAAATTGCGCAATTGCTCGATAGCATGCTGCAGACCATTGCAGCTGAAATTAAGGAAATGCCGCTCAAACAACCCTTGGATATCCACACTTACATGAATCGATTGGCTTTTAAGGTGGTGGCAACTTCCTTGTTTGACGTTTCCATTTCCGATTCGGAACTACTCCACCTGCAAGCTATTATTGAAAGGGTTCAGGATTTCTTGGTCAAGGAAGTTCGATTGCCACACAAAAATTGGTGGTTCAAAATTACCGGTCAAGTTTCAAAACATTTAACATTGGCGCAGGAAAGCAGGGATATCATCCAAGCGATTATTGAAGCAAGAAAGCAATCCACAAAACACCATCACGATTTGTTGGATATGTTATTGGCCACGCGCTATGAGGATACGGGAGAAGCCATGGACATGGAGCAATTAATTGATGAAATTACCATCCTTTTCGTTGCGGGACACGAAACTACGGCCAATGCGTTATCGTTTGCCCTATTTCTGCTGGCCAAGCATCCCGAAATTCAGCAAAGGCTGTATGAGGAAGCAAAGGAAATTACAAGCAAGCCTCTTGAACCTGTGCAACAAATCAAGGAATTCGTTTATACCAAAGCGATCATTGAAGAAAGCATGCGGATGTATCCTCCTGCATGGATTACGGACCGCGAATGTCTGGAAGACGATACCATTAAAGATTTTCACATTCGCAAAGGCACCTTCATTGGAATTTCGTTTTACGAACTGCACCGGAATCCTGAATACTGGAAAAATCCCGATCAATTTAATCCCGAACGGTTTCTGTTAAAAGACCAGTATCCAACCAATGCGTATTATCCATTTGGTGCAGGTCCAAGAATGTGCATTGGGATGGGTTTTGCGATGTATGAAATGGTATTGGCAGTTTCTCAATTAATCCTCAAATATTCGTTTAAAACCACCCAAGACGAAGTGCAATTGAATCCATTGGTTACTTTAAAGCCCACGGAATTATTAGTTACTCTTACCGAAAGATGAAATTGGCTAAAAACTATACCCAAAGCATCAAAGCCGAAGCACAACGCCTTGGTTTTTTGTCCTGTGGTGTAAGCAAAGCTCAATTTTTGGAAACAGAAGCTCCACGCTTGGAAAAATGGTTGAATCAAAGAATGCATGGCGAAATGGCCTATATGGAAAACCATTTCGACAAACGTTTGGACCCTACCAAATTGCTGCCAGGCGCAAAAAGCGTTATTTCTTTATTGTTGAATTACTTTCCGGAAGAAACCCAACGGGAAGATTCCTATAAAATTTCGAAATATGCTTACGGCACTGATTACCACTTTGTGATCAAGGACAAACTGAAGCAATTGTTGTTTTTTATACAAGACAGCATTGGGGAAGTTCACGGTAGGGCCTTTGTCGATTCTGCACCGGTACTTGATAAGGTTTGGGCAGCCAAAAGCGGATTGGGATGGATTGGGAAGCACAGTAATTTGTTGAGCAAGCAAGTAGGTTCGTTTTTTTTTGTAGCCGAATTGATTGTGGATTTGGAGTTGGAATACGACACTCCTGTAACCGATCATTGTGGAACCTGTACCGCCTGCATCGATGCTTGTCCTACCCAAGCCATTGTGGAGCCTTATGTGGTGGATGGGAGTAAATGCATTTCTTATGTAACGATTGAACTCAAAAATGAAATACCCTCCGGGTTCTCTGGATTGATGGACAACTGGATGTTTGGGTGCGATGTGTGCCAAGATGTATGCCCATGGAACCGCTTTAGCAAACCCCATAGGGAACCCTTGTTTGACCCAAATCCGGAGCTGCTCTCCAAGTCCAAAAAAGAATGGGACGAAATTACCGAGGAGGTCTTTCAGGAGCTATTCAAAAAAACGGCCGTACAGCGGACCAAATTTCAAGGCCTTGTTCGAAACATTAACTTCATAAAAGATTAAGCATTAAAATTTTTTGATTTCAGGGAGTCTGCTACCTTTGTAAGTCTCTATCCATACCAACATGAGTAAGCAAAGCAGACGTAGGGAAGCCCTTTTGTACCATGCCAAACCACGCCCCGGAAAAATCCAGGTAGTGCCTACCAAAAAGTATGCAAGTCAGCGCGATTTATCATTGGCCTATTCACCGGGAGTAGCTGAGCCCTGTCTGGAAATTGACAAGGACGTTGAGAATGTTTATAAATATACCAACAAGGGAAATTTGGTAGCGGTAATTTCCAACGGAACTGCAGTACTTGGATTGGGAAACATTGGTCCGGAAGCCTCCAAACCAGTCATGGAAGGAAAAGGGTTGCTCTTTAAGATATTTGCCGACATCGATGTTTTTGATATCGAAATCGATACGGAAGATATTGATTCTTTCATCGAAACCGTCAAAAACATCGCACCGACCTTTGGAGGGATCAACCTCGAAGACATCAAAGCGCCCGAGGCTTTTGAAATAGAGCGAAGACTCAAAGAGGAATTGCAGATTCCGGTGATGCATGACGATCAGCATGGAACGGCTATCATCTCGGCCGCTGCCTTACTGAATGCCCTTGAACTGGCGGAAAAGGACATCTCAAAAGTAAAAATAGTAATCAGCGGTGCTGGTGCAGCTGCCGTTTCTTGTACCCGATTGTACAAAGCATTTGGCGCTAAGACAGAACACATCGTGATGTTGGACAGTAAGGGCGTTATTCGCACTGACCGTAACGACCTTTCCGAAGAGAAAAAGGAATTTGCCACTTCCAGGAAAATTGACACCCTAGACGAGGCGATGAAGGATGCGGACGTTTTTGTGGGACTTTCTATAGCAGATATTGTTACGCCCAAAATGTTGAAAAGCATGGCCCCTCACCCCATTGTTTTTGCCATGGCTAATCCAAACCCTGAAATTGCTTATAATGAAGCAGTGAAAACCCGGAACGATTTGATCATGGCCACGGGGAGGAGCGATCACCCCAACCAGGTGAACAATGTTTTGGGGTTTCCATTCATTTTCAGGGGTGCATTGGATGTTAGGGCTACCAAGATCAACGAGGCTATGAAAATGGCTGCGGTTAAAGCGTTGGCAGCCCTTGCCAAGGAGCCGGTTCCGGAGCAGGTAAACATTGCCTACGGGGAGACCAAATTGAATTTTGGTAGGGATTACATCATTCCAAAACCTTTTGACCCCCGGCTTATCGCGACGGTCCCTCCAGCGGTGGCCAAAGCAGCCATTGAAAGTGGCGTGGCCCTTTCACCCATCAAGGATTGGGACAAATATGAAGACGAGCTTTACGAGCGGATGGGCAGTGATAACAAAATCATCAAACTGCTGTTGGATCGTGCGCGTTCCAATCCCAAGAAAGTGGTCTTTGCAGAGGCCGATCATCTAGACGTGCTCAAGGCTGCCCAGATTGTGTATGAAGAAGGGGTAGCCCTCCCCATCTTATTGGGAAGGAAGGATGTAATCAAGGAATTGATGCACGAACTGGAATTTGAAGCAGACATTGAAATCATCGACCCCAAATTGGATGAGCAAACGGAACAGCGAAATGTGTATGCGCAAAAATATTGGGAGCGCCGGAAGAGGAACGGGGTTACCCTTTTTGATGCCAAGCGCTTGATGCGGGAACGCAATTACTATGCAGCAATGATGGTAAATTTGGGCGATGCCGATGCCATGGTATCGGGATACGCACGTTCCTATCCTACCGTGGTACGGCCCGTTTTGGAAACCATCGGGAAATTTGATGGAGTAGACAAGGTGGCCACCACCAACTTGATGCTTACAGGAAGGGGTCCGTTGTTTATTTCGGACACCTCCATCAACATCAACCCTACAGCCAAAGAATTGGCCAACATTGCACAGATGACCAATTACACCGTGAAGATGTTTGGTTTGAATCCGGTCATTGCCATGATTTCGTATGCTAATTTTGGTTCGTCCAAAGACCCACAGGCGGCAAAAGTAAGGGAAGCAGTAAGCCTCTTGCACCATTCCAATCCAGACATGATCGTGGACGGGGAAATCCAAGCCGATTTTGCTTTGAATGCGACCATGTTAAAAAACAAGTTTCCTTTTTCCAAATTGGCCGGTCAAAAGGTCAATGCACTGGTTTTTCCAAACTTGGATGCTGCCAACAGCAATTATAAAATGCTGAAAGAACAGAAGGGGATAGAATCCATAGGTCCTATCATGTTGGGGATGAAAAAACCGGTACATATTTTTCAATTGGGAGCCAGTGTAGAGGAAATGGTAAACATGACGGCTATTGCCGTAGTGGATGCCCAACAAAAAGAGAAGCACGAAAAAGATAAAAAGAATAGGCATCCCTAGTCTAAAATGGGGGGAATTTTAGTTTCTTCCATACTGGCAGATGCAAATAATTATACTATATTTGAGCCATTAACCTTTTGTTAACACATGATTGCCCATATTGAGGGAAGATTGGTACAAAAAAATCCGACCGATGTTGTGATAGACTGTAATGGAGTGGGCTATTTTTTGAATATATCGTTGCACACATTTTCGCAACTCCCCACTTCCGAAAATGTGAAGTTGTTCACACAATTGCTGGTAAGGGAAGATTCCCATACGTTGTATGGATTCTCTACCATGGAAGAGCGGGAAGTATTCAATCTTTTAATTTCCGTTTCGGGGGTTGGCGCTAGCACTGCTAGGACCATGTTATCCTCCCTAACGCCAGAACAAGTGAGGGATGCCATCGTATCTGAAGATGTGGTGACCATTCAGGCTGTAAAAGGAATCGGATCCAAAACGGCACAGCGTGTGGTTTTAGATCTAAAAGATAAAATATTAAAAGTTTACGGGGCAAGTGCTATTTCTTCTGTACCGAGCAATACGAATCGAAATGAAGCGTTATCTGCATTGGAAACGTTGGGCATCCTTAGGAAGCAAGCTGAAAAAGCCTGCGATGCATTCCTAAAAACCCAACCGCAGGCTTCAGTAGAGGAAATCATCAAACATGCCTTAAAAAATTTGTAAAGATTTGGGAGTGAAACATTACAATTTTAGCAAACGCTTATTTCCACATATTCTTTTTGGAATTTTATTGTTCACCGCCAGCTATGTTAAGGCGCAAGATAGCACGGCAACTGGCTATGAAGAGGGGCGTTTGGATTTGCCAGACCCTACTAGCATCCAAAACATGTACACCTACGATCCCATTACCGATCGCTACATCCGTACACGCATGCTAGGGGATTTTGACATTTCATACCCCATCATTCTTACTGCAGAGGAATACCGCGAACTGGTACTTAAAGAACAGATGAAGGCCTATTTTAAGGAGAAAATAGATGCTGCCGATGGCCGTAAGGAAGGAGCTGAAGAAGCTCAGAAAAATCTTTTACCAACCTTCTACGTCAATTCCGATTTCTTCGAATCGGTATTCGGTGGAAATACCATCGAGGTCATCCCTCAAGGAACTGTCGAAATGGATCTTGGGCTCTTGTACACCAAACAGGACAACCCGCAATTTTCTCCCAGGAATCGTAGCAATTTTTCATTCGATTTCGACCAACGGATTAGCTTAAGCCTTCTCGGGAAAGTAGGGGAACGACTCCAAGTAACAGCCAATTACGATACCCAGTCGACCTTCGACTTTCAAAACCTCATCAAATTGGAATACACCCCCACGGAAGATGACATCATTCAAAAAATTGAAGTGGGGAATGTGAGCATGCCGCTTAATAGCAGCCTGATCCAAGGAGCGCAAAGCCTTTTTGGGGTTAAAACGCAATTGCAATTTGGAAAGACCACCATTACCGGCGTATTTTCCGAACAGCGTTCCGAAACCCGATCCGTGGTAGCGGAGGGTGGTGCCACCGTAACCGAATACGAACTTTTTGCACTGGACTATGACGAAAACCGCCACTTCTTCTTGGCGCACTACTTTAGGGACAATTACGACAGGGTATTGAAGAATTATCCTTTCATCAATTCCAATGTACAAATTACGCGGGTAGAAGTTTGGATTACCAATCGCAACAACACCACGAACGATGTTCGGAACATTGTTGCACTTCAGGACATAGGGGAAGCAGATGGGGCCAACATCGGGCTCAATTTAATCCCCGGGGGGTTCATCAACAAGCCTAAAAACTCTTTTCCGGATAACGAAAACAACGATTTCAACCCCTTTGGAATAGATAACCCCTCAGAACAAAGTATTTTGAACAATGCCATCCGGGATGTAGCCACGGTGCAAAGTGGTTTTGGGGGCGTGCTCGTAAACGATGGGTTGGATTATGTGAGTTTGGAAAATGCCCGAAAACTTCAGCCTAACGAATACCAAATGAATTCACAGTTAGGGTACATCTCCTTGAACCAACGTTTAAACAACGATGAAGTCTTAGGGGTTGCTTTTCAATATACCGTGAACGGGAAAGTGTACCAAGTAGGGGAATTTTCTACTGATGGTGTTGAAGCAACCGGCCTGGAAGGTGGAGGTACTGTGGTCGTAGGAGGTGGTAATGGAGAAGGCCAACAAGGCATTCCGCAAAACTTGGTCGTGAAACTTCTGAAAAGTAACATCACCAATGTCAACGAACCCGTATGGGATTTGATGATGAAGAATATTTATCCCATTGGGGCATTTCAACTGGAACGGGAAGACTTTAGGATGAATATACTATACTTGGACCCTTCACCCATCAATTACATCAACCCCGTTGGGGGAACTCCATTTCCAGCGGTAGACCCTAGCGACATCAATGATGTGGATTTAAACAACGCTAACCTCTTGAGGGTATTCAACTTGGACCGATTGAATTTCAATAACGATCCACAACAGGGCGGGGATGGATTCTTTGATTTCTATCCGGGCATAACGGTAGACCAACAAAACGGAAGAATTATCTTTACCAGTGTTGAGCCTTTTGGGGAGTACTTGTTCGATAAATTGAAGCTGGACCCGAGTGAGTCCTATACGAACCCGGTAACTTATAATGCCAACCAACAAAAGTACGTGTTTGGCACCATGTACCGTTCTACCAAAACCCAAGCAGAGCAGCAGGACAGCGATAAAAACAAGTTTCAGTTAAAGGGAACTTATAAATCTACTGGCGCCGATGGAATCCCAATTGGCGCGTTCAACATCCCTCAGGGTTCGGTAACCGTAACTGCGGGTGGAAGGACTTTGGTAGAAGGGGTCGATTATACGGTAAACTATCAGTTGGGTCGGGTTCAAATTTTGGATCCCTCTTTGCAAAATTCCAATACGCCCATCAATATAAGTGTCGAGAACAATACCTTGTT
The DNA here is from genome assembly GCA_002440705.1 of Flavobacteriaceae bacterium UBA6268. GTDB lineage: Bacteria > Bacteroidota > Bacteroidia > Flavobacteriales > Flavobacteriaceae > DJVA01. The sequence goes on from DJVA01000022.1 coordinate 20,478, forward strand.
TGGTCAACAAACCAAACGGTTTACGGGCTTGGACATTCAACACAAGTTTAGTGATAAGTTCCAGTTTGGAGGAACCTTTTTAAACTTGAACGAACGGCCCCTAACCCAGAAGTCGGCCTTCCAAAACGAACCCATTAACAATACCATGTTTGGGGTAAATCTCAATTATTCAACCGAAGTCCCTTTCCTCACTAGGCTGGTCAACAAACTCCCAAACATCGATACCGATGTGGTCTCAAATGTTTCCGTGCGCGGTGAGTTTGCCTATTTAATTCCCGGGGCTCCTAAAGTTTCCGATTTCAACGGAAAGCCAACCGCTTATGTAGACGATTTTGAAGCTGCACAAACGGCCATTGACATCTCTACTCCTTTGTCGTGGACTTTGTCCAGCACCCCCGTTAATTTTGGGGGCGAAAAAGAAAATGGCGATTTGACCTACAACGACCGTAGGGCATTTTTAAACTGGTATACCATAGACCCTATTTTTTACAGTTCGCAACGCCCCGATGGAGTAACCGATGCCGATTTGTCTTCGCCGTTTACCCGCCGTGTGTTCAGGGACGAGATTTTTCCCGATCAGGATATTGTTCAAGGACAAACACAAGCTTTGTTCACTCTGGATTTGGCCTATTACCCAACCGAAAGAGGCCCTTACAACTTTAGGGCAGGCGAAGCCAATTTGGGGAATGATGTAAATCAATTACAAAGCCCACAAGATAATTTTGGGGGAATCATGCGGGAATTAACGACTACCGATTTTGAACGCTCCAATGTGGAATACATTCAATTTTGGGTAATGGACCCATTTATTTATGATGAAAATTCGACCAACCCTGGAGGAAAGTTAACTTTCGACTTAGGGAACATTTCCGAGGATGTTTTAAAGGATGGTCGTAAACAGTATGAAAATGGACTGCCTGAAGACGGATCTGCGGATCAAACCCTCAAGTCGGTTTGGGGTAAAACTCCAAGCAACCAATCGCTTGTTTACACATTCAGCAGTTCGGGCGAAGGGCGAACCAACCAAGACATCGGTTTGGATGGTAAGGCAGACATTGATGAAGCCAAAGATATTCGGGACCTACCCAATGCCCAAGTCAATCAAATATTGTCGCGGTTTGCAAATCAGGAAGACCCTGCACGAGATAACTACCAATATTTCCTGCAAGCGGATGGGAACATCATTCAACGCTATCGTAACTACAACGGTACCGATGGAAACTCTCCCGAGACCCTTAGCAATACCAATAGGGGGTCTAATGCCCAACCCGATGTGGAAGATGTGAACCGGGACAATACCATGAACACGGTGAACAGTTATTTTGAATACGAGATCAACTTAACTCCTGGGATGACCTTGGAATCCCCCTACGTAACCGATATCAAGGAAATTACGGTGAACACACAAACCAACGAAGAAATACCGGTTCGTTGGATCCAGTTCAAAATACCTTTAAGCGATTATACGGAAGCCGTTAATGGGATCTCCGATTTCCGCTCCATCCGTTTTATGCGGATGTACCTATCTGGATTTCAGCAGCAAACCATTTTACGTTTTGGAACCTTGGAATTGTTTCGTGGGGATTACCGCCGTTATTCCGAATCCTTGGATGCTGATGGAAGCCCTAATGATACCGACAACACTACTTTCGAAAACGAAGCGGTAGGGATCATTCAAAACAGTAACTACGTAATCCCACCAGGGGTATACAGGGAGGAATTGAACAATAACAACAATGTCATCCGTCAGGACGAACAATCCCTTGCATTAAGGGTTTGCGGTTTGGAACCGGACGATGCCCGTGCGGTATATAAGTATTTTAATGTGGATATGCGCCAATACAAAAATTTGGAGATGTTTATCCATGCCGAATCGCTTCCGGCTCCGGCAACGCTTTTGGCAGATAACGAAATGTCTGCATTCATACGCCTTGGAAACGATTTGAACACCAGTTTCTACGAAATTGAAATTCCGTTGAAGGTTTCCCCCAATTTGGATGTGGCTTCCGATTCGGATGCCAATACGGTTTGGCCTGAAGAAAACAGGTTCAATTTATCGTTTGAGGTCCTGCAACAGTTAAAAACCTTGTCAACGAGTCCCACCTCGGATGCATCGTTAACACCTGCCAACCCTAATGATCCCAATGTTCCTACTGTTTTGCGTTATGCCAATGAAGGCGTACTTCAAAATAGCAATGCCGAATACCGTTATGGGATCAAGGGAAATCCAAGCTTTGGAAATGTGCGTGTCATTATGATTGGTCTGCGCAACAAGAGTAACAGTGATGTATGTGGGGAAGTATGGTTCAATGAATTGCGCATGAGCGAATTGGAAAACAAGGGGGGTTGGGCTGCCGTTGCCAATATGGATGCCAATCTTGCCGATTTCGCCAACATAAGTGCCACAGGAAAAATTACCACCATCGGTTTTGGATCTATTGAACAAGGGCCCAACCAAAGAAGTCTGGAAGATACCAAACAGTACGATGTCGTAACCAATTTTAACTTGGGCCAGTTACTACCTAAAAAGTGGGGGATTCAATTGCCCTTCAACTATGGCATAGGTGAAGAATTGATTACTCCAAAATACGACCCAGAGTATGATGATATCGAATTGCAACAACGTTTGGACAATACCGAAGATGCTGCAACAAAAGATGCCATTAAAGAACAAGCCGTGGATTACACTAAGCGTCAAAGTATTAATTTTATTGGGGTCCGAAAAAACAAAACCGGGGAAAGTAAACCCATGCCCTATGACATTGAGAATTTTACGTTTTCCTATTCGTACAATCAAATAGATCACCACGATTTTGAAATCGAAGATGCTTTGGATCAAAATGTAAGGGTCGGTGGAACGTATGACTATACCTTCAATCAAAAACCCATCGAACCGTTTAAGAAAAACGATTCCTTGTTCATGGGTAAGTATTGGCAATTTTTAAAAGACCTGAATTTTAATGTATTGCCAAGCAATATTTCGGTAAGTTCCAACATTACCCGTCAATACAACGAACAAAAGTTCAGGGAGATTACCACACAAGGGGTTTCTGCATTAAATCTACCAACACTGTACCAACGCAATTTCCTTTTTGATTGGCAGTATACCATCAATTACAACCTTACCCAGTCCCTGCGCTTCAATTTTAACGCGGCCAATAACCGCATTGTTAACAATTACATCAAAGATGGCTCCGTGGACAATTCGGTTGGCGTTTGGGACGGATTCTTTGAAGTGGGCGATCCCAATCAACACATGCAATCGCTGCAACTCAATTACGACTTGCCCACAGCAAAGTTTCCTTTCCTGAAATGGTTGAGGGCCACCTACTCCTATCAAGGGGATTACCAATGGCAAGACGGCAGTGATTTGTTCAGCAACATCGAGGTTATTGACGACAATGGTGACGTACAAACCTATAATTTGGGGAACTCCATCCAAAATGCCAGCACCCACCGAATCAATTCCACTATAGACATGAACACACTGTATCGCTATGTGGGCTTGACCAAAATAAAACCCGGAAAGGGAAATCGTGCAGGAGGAGGGAATGAAGATACTAGTGGACCATCGTTGCTGGGTGGCGGAGAAAAAGGTGGTGGCAAAGATGAAAAAGGGGAAGACAAATCCAACAATAAACGCGATCAAATCCGGAACAATACACGAGGAGGGGCCGAGGGGGCAGCAAACAGCGGGACAGGCTCGTTAAATGGTGGGCAGAAGGCTGTAAATACGTTGATTGGGCTTGCTACTTCCATTAAGAAAGTTCAATTGAATTACGTCGAAAACAACGGTATTTTCTTGCCGGGTTATCAGCCAAGTATCGGTTTTGCGGGATCGTTAAAGCCCACTGCTGGATTTGTTTTTGGAAGCCAGGCCGAAATCAGGGATTTGGCAGCCCGAAAAGGATGGTTAACCCTTTATCCTGAATTTAATGAGCAGTATACCGAAGTAGAAAGCCGGCAATTGGATGCACAAGTTAATATGGAATTGCTTCCAGACTTAAAAATTGATTTCAATGGCAGTCGTGTTTATGCCGAAAACTATGCAGAGAATTACATTGTAGAAGATGGTCTTTACCGTTCGTTAACTCCCAATACATTTGGTAATTTTAATATTAGCACCGTTTTATTGAAAACAGCATTCGGCAAAAGTGATGAAACCAGTTCGGATGCCTTTGATGATTTCAGGAACAATCGATTGACCATTGCCAACCGTTTGGCGGAAAAATTCTATGGTTCCAATACTTTTCCAAGGGATGAAGAAGGCTTTCCCGAAGGATTTGGAAAAACCAGTCAGCAGGTATTGCTCCCCGCATTCTTGTCCGCTTACAAAGGAAGTAGCGCTTCCAAAGAAAAAACTGGCATTTTCCGCGATATCCCTTTGCCAAACTGGGATATAAAGTACACGGGATTCATGCGGATAAAATGGTTCAAAAAGCGCTTTAAACGTTTTTCTATCCAGCATGGCTATAGGGCGTCCTATACGGTCAACCAATTTCAAACCAACCTGGACTACGATCGAAACGATCCCACGGCTTTGGACCAGTCTGGCAATTTCAAGACCCCTACCTTCTTAAACAATGTGAACCTTACGGAACAATTTTCCCCCTTGATCCGAATTGATTTTGAAATGCAAAATTCCGTTAAGATTCTTGCGGAAATGCGAAAGGACCGAGCCCTTTCCCTGAGCTTCGCGAACAATTTGTTAACCGAAATCCAGGGGAATGAATGGATATTAGGATTGGGGTATCGCATTAAAGACTTGAAAATTGGAACCAATTTTGGTGGAAAGAAAACGATCTTGAAAAGCGATTTGAATTTCAAGGTAGATTTCTCTGTCCGTGACAATAAAACCATTATCAGGTATTTGGACATTGCCAATAACCAAGTTACTGCAGGGCAGACCATTTATGGGTTGCAGTTCTCTGCCGATTATGCCTTGACCAAAAACTTGACAGCGTTGTTCTATTACGACCACACTTTCTCGGAATATGCCATTTCAACGGCATTCCCTCAAACAACCATCCGAAGTGGTTTTACCCTTCGATACAATTTTGGAAATTAAACTATTAAATTTTAGAAAATCTATGAATGTTCCCGCCAATCTAAAATATACCAAAGACCATGAATGGGTTCTTGTTGAAGGCGCTATTGCAACGGTCGGTATCACCGATTTCGCCCAAGGAGAACTTGGGGATATCGTATATGTTGAAGTCGAAACCGAAGGGGAAACCCTTGAACAGGAAGCCATTTTTGGAACGGTGGAAGCCGTGAAAACGGTTTCAGACCTTTACCTGCCCCTATCTGGAGAAATTGTGGAGTTCAATACCCTTTTGGAAAGTGAGCCTGAAAAAGTAAACTCCGATCCTTACGGGGATGGATGGATGGTAAAAGTGAAGATTTCGAATCCCGAACAATTGGATGGCTTGTTGGATGATGCTGCATACAAAGCACTTATTGGGGGATAAAGCATTCCTTTTTCTTGCCATTGCCTACCATGGGTTCATTACCGTACTCATGGTCTTGCCTACATCAGATTTGCCTTCGTGGGAATTACCTAATTTGGACAAAATGGTCCATGCAGGAATTTATTTTTCCCTCTATTTGCTTTGGGGTTTTGTACTTTTCAGAAAAAAGTATTCCATGAAAAAGCACTTAATTACCATTGCTATATTGCTATTTATTTATGGTATGGTTATTGAAGTAGTACAGGGAGCGTGGGTTGTATCAAGGACCTTCGATCTTTGGGATGTTGCTGCGAATACTGTCGGAATTCTTTTCGGTGGAATCGTGTTATATAAAATAAGTCGCAGTAAGGTTCTTAAAAATTGAAATTCCTTTTTAAAACTTTACTTTTTTATCTATTTTAGCAACTATATAATTTTCTACTATGGAACCGAAAAAAAATCCGAAGGCCGATCTCAACCGCTGGAGTTCTGTGTACATGTTGGCAGGCTTGGCTTTGATGCTTTTCTTATCTTGGCAAGCTATTGAATTCAAAAATTACGACAAAGACAATCTTACTGGCGACGTTCTGGATGTTGGAGATGATAATCTGGAAGAAATTCCAATTACCCAAACCATTACGCCACCACCGCCACCACCACCGCCGCCACCAGCTCCCGATGTAATCGAAGTAGTAGAAGATGAAGATGAGGTTGAAGAAACCATCATTGAATCCACAGAAACCAATAAAGAGGAAAAAATTGTCGAGATTGCTGAGATTGAGGAAGTAGAAGAAGAAGAGATTGCCGACGTTCCTTTTGCCGTTATTGAAAATGTGCCAATCTATCCTGGATGTGAAAATGAGCCTAACAATGACGCCAAAAAAGCCTGCATGTCAGAAAAAGTTCAGAAATTTGTTCAAAAGAAATTCAATACCGAGTTAGCAAACGATTTAGGTTTGGAAGGGCGTCAGCGTATTTCTGTACAATTCAAGATTGATAAAAATGGGAATGTTGTTGATGTTAGGGCAAGAGCTCCACACCCACGATTGGAACAAGAAGCCATCGAGGTGGTGAAATCACTCCCCAAGATGGTTCCTGGTAAGCAACGAGGAAAACCCGTTGGTGTACTCTATGCATTGCCGATACTTTTTCAAGTAGAAAATTAAGAATACACTATCGTATTTTATATAAATCGCCTCCCTAAATGGAGGCGATTCTTTTTTTGGCACACAGCTTGTTTTGACTTCATTGTAAACTTAAAACAGCTATACAATGAAAACACAAAAACAAAATTCCGAAAAGACAAGTATGGTTGGCTTGTCCAAACTCGAAGAAAAAAAACGGATCAACATTCGTTGGAATGCTACCCTTTATTTTCAAGTTGGATTGATAGTAAGTTTGTTGGCTATGTTTTGGATTGTTGAAACCAAATGGGAAGTTGCCCAATTGGCCTTGGACAATAGTAATGATCGAGAACTTTGGATTGACCCCCCTACTATTGATTTCACCATTGATGAACCAAAACCGGTAGAGGTTAAAAAAAATGTGGTAAAACAACAGGTTGTAAAACAGCAAGTAGTCGCTACGACCATAACCCCTGTTAAATCCAATACACTTTTGAACGAAGATACGGTTCCGACAACCGAGGTCAAAACCGACATACCACTACCTAGTACAACGACCGTAATAGCCGATCCAAAACCCGCGCCAAAAGACCTTCTAAGTGTGCAACAAGCTCCCATATTTCCCGGATGCGAATCGTTATCCACAAATGAAGCGCGCAGAGCTTGCTTTCAGGAGAAGGTTCGTGAATTCATTTCCAAAAAATTTGATACCGACCCATTTGTTGATAAGTATTCCGGTGAAACCAAACGGATCAATGTACAGTTTACTGTTGATTCCAATGGATTGGTTTCCAATATTAGGGCTGCTTCAGCAAATGAAGACCTCACCAATGAAGCAAAACGCGTGGTTGCGAGGCTTCCAAAGATGACTCCCGGGAAGCAAGACAGCAAATCCGTGGAAGTGCTATACACCTTGCCGATTGTCCTGAGGATTGATTATTAGCAACAAAAGGCCCGCATTAGCGGGCTTTTACATTTATGTAGCGGCATTTAAAAAAAACGTATCTTTCGTAAAAATTCAAAGGCCCTACATCCATGAAGCACTTGTGTTTTTTAGTACTCTTTTTTTTAAGTTCCGTGGTATTGGTTCATGCACAGATAGATGGAGAACTCACAACCAAATATCCAGTGTTCCCTTCTTGTGAGCCCGTAAACATGGAAATGTTACCAAGCTGTTTTAACAATGCCATTCGGGAAATTTTGCACGAAAATTTTCAAACCCCTGAAATTGCAAAAACAGAAAACTATTCGGGAGAAGTTAGGGTGTTGTTTGAAGTTGATGAAAATGGAACTTTTCATGTGTTGTATACCGACTCCGTTTACGAGGAAGTAAAAGATGAAGTAAAACGAGTCTTTAAAATGATACCTAAAATCAAGCCGGCATCGTATAATGGCAAACCTACCCATGCACAATTCACCATTTCCTTTATGATTCCACTTGGGGCCCTGAAACTGGAATCCACTAATTCAGTGGAACGATTCGATTTAGAATCCAATAATACCATGGAATATGATAACCTGGAAAGCCTTCCCTATGAGAACGACGTCTACAAAAGTGCTTTGAATATTCCTTTATCTCACCACAATTATAGCCTTTTTGATGCTTATTTGAATCAGGTCGGCACGAATACCCATACCGCTCAAAAACCTTTTTTGTATAGCGATGTAGACTCATACTATCATTTTGAAGCGCGTAATAAGGCTATAAGTAAGACCCGGTCCACATGGTTAGGTAGAAAATGGTGGAACGAGCACATGGTAACACTCAAGGGCAAGGATTATTGGATTACACTAGACCCTGGTGTTGATTTGCAAATAGGGAAAGACGATCAAGTAAACACATATAACAACACACGCTTGGTGTATACCCAAGGTGCTATTGGCAAGCAAATCAATTTTTTTGCGGTTGTGTATGAAAGTCAAGGAAGGTTTGCCGATTATTTTAACCGATATGCCGAATCCATTAAGCCTGATGGGGGAAATCCCGCAATTATTCCTGCCAGGGGAATTGCCAAAAAGTTTAAGGAAGATTCTTATGACTACCCAATAGCCACAGGATATGTGTCCTACACCCCTTCCACCCATTTCAACATCCAATTGGGACATGGGAAAAACTTTATTGGAGATGGCTATCGCTCGCTGTTCATGAGTGACAATGCCAGCCCTTACCCTTATTTTAAATTGAATACTACTTTTTGGAAGATCAAGTACACCAATACTTGGATGTCCCTTAGGGATGTGCGTTCCGAGGTAACGGACAATGGTTCTTTCCGAACCAAGTACATGGCAAACCATTATCTAAGCTACAATGTTACTAAACGCTGGAACCTTGGCCTGTTCGAATCGGTTATCTGGGAAAACGACAACGATCGCGGTTTCGATTTCAATTACCTGAACCCTATTATTTTTTACCGAGCCATTGAGTTTTCCACAGGATCGCGAGGCGGAAATGCCCTCATTGGTTTAAGTTCCAAATTTAAATTCACCGATCGGGTGAATGCGTATGGGCAATTGATTATTGACGAATTCTCTTCTAGCGATATTTTTGGAGGGAAAGGAAGTTACAAGAACAAGATTGGCTACCAACTTGGAGCCAAATATTACAATGCTTTTGGGGTAGATCAATTGTTTTTGCAAGCAGAGTACAACCATGTGCGTCCCTATACCTATTCGCACAATACCATTGTATTGAATTATGGGCATAACAACCAGTCCTTGGCACATACCTTAGGAGCTAATTTTTCAGAATGGATTGCCATCGCAAGGTATCAACGGGGTAGGATTTTTGGCGACTTAAAGTTGGTTTTTGCTAAAAGGGGATTTGAATTCAATACCGAAGAGGATTCCTTTTTCTACGGGGGTGATATCTATGGCACGGAAGATAACCGTGTTTCGGATGATGGAAATGATTTGGCCCAAGGGAATACCACCGATTTTTTTCATGGCGAATTTCAGGCGGGCTATCTCATCAATCCTGCTACCAATTTGAAAGTGTATGCGAGTTTGATTTATCGCGATTTTAAGCCAATACTGAACACAGCCACAGTATTCGAAAACCAAACTACTTGGTTCAATTTTGGGATCCGGACCGATTTATTTAATTGGTACTACGACTTCTAATCATTATCGTCGGAGGGCCCTCCGTTTCTCCATTTATTTTTACGGGCCACGTCTTCATAAAGTACTTTCAGGAATGCTTCCCGTTTAATAAATCCTTTGCCAAAACCTTTATCTTCAAATTCTTTCGTAAGCTCGGGCATTGCCAGCACAGCTTCAAGACTTTTTTTGTCCGCATAATGGTAGGTGATTCTTGAAGTCAAAAATTTCAGCATGGAAGCTGTGTACTTTACATCTTGCAACGTTGCAAGACCTCCATGACCTGGAATAATTTTGGTTTCTTCATCGGCAACCATGAGTATTTTTTCCAACCCGGCAATATACCCTTCTACAGAGCCCCCATTGGCCACATCAATAAAGGGGTAGGTATCTTTCACATAAGCATCACCCGTGTGAAGCACATTGCTGTTCGTGAAGTAAATCATGGCGTCCCCATCGGTATGGGCTTTGTGCACATGGAAGACCATCACTTTTTCATTATTGAAATAAAAATTCAGATCTTCAGAAAAAGTGAGCATGGGATATTCCACTTCGTAAGGCTGAAATTTGATTTGACGCACCGTTTCTTTTGCCCGTCCTTCGGCCTCTTCGCGCTCAACGCCATTACCGGTAAATTTTTCTACGGCACTTTCCACGAGTTGATTGATGGAGTCGTTCTGTTTTTTTAAGAATTCATCCCTAAATTTTTTCTGTACGTTCTCTTGCGCAAAAATAGTGATGCCAGCATCGGACATGTTCTTATTGCCCCCCGTGTGGTCTCCATGAAAATGGGTATTGATCAAAAACTTTACAGGTTTAAGTGTAAGCTGGCTTACCGTGTTCAGGATGTCTGGGGTAGCTTCTGCAAACTGACTGTCGATAAGGATGGCTTCCTGATCCCCAATATAGAGTCCAATATTTCCTCCCTTGCCTTGGAGCATGAAAAGGCTATCCTTAATGTGAACCACTTTCAGATTGGATACAAAAGTAGGTTTTTCAGCCTTTTTTTCAGCTTCAATTAGTTCGGCTTTATTAATGGTTTTCTCTACTTTTTCAGTTTTCTTGCGGGATTTTTTATCCTTTTTCGCGCTATCTTGAGAATAGGCTGAAATAAATCCGATTTGAAGTGCTAAAAGAGTCAAAAAAAGGGTACGTTTCATGTCAAAAAATTTTACAGGGGTGAATTTACTAAAAGTACCCATACCAGCCAATATTATGGTCTAGATGTTGTGAAAAAAGCCTAGGGTACTATATCTTTGCGGTTTTAACCAAATACATCATTGACCAATAGCATTACACCGCCAGTTTCTAAAAATGTCATGGGCGTTTTTTCGGAAATAACCAAGATGCGGCTTTCACTAAGCGTGGTTTTTTCTTCAGTAGCAGGCTACCTTTTGGGGGTGGAGACCGTGCAATTAAAGATCCTGGTTTTGCTGGCAGTTGGAGGGTACTGCATGGTAGGGGCTTCCAATGTATTCAATCAAGTTATTGAAAGAGACCTTGACGCACTCATGGAGCGTACCAAAACCCGACCGCTTCCCTCAGGGAGGGTAGGTGTAAAGGCCGCACTTTTTTTGGGCGGAGTCCTTACCTTGCTGGGCATTGCCATACTCTACACCATTAACCCACAAACAGCTATGTTTGGGGCTATTTCGATTTTCATGTATGTAAGTTTATATACTCCATTAAAAACAAAAACGCCCCTTTCCGTTTTTGTAGGGGCGTTCCCTGGGGCTATTCCGTTCATGCTCGGTTGGGTTGCGGCTACCAATGATTTTGGGATCGAGCCTGGCACCTTATTCATGATTCAGTTTTTTTGGCAATTTCCTCATTTTTGGGCCATTGGATGGTTTTTGTATGACGACTATCAAAGGGCAGGATTCCGCATGCTTCCAACTGGGGAAAAAAATCTAGGAACGGCCATTCAAATTGTATTCTATTCGATTTGGACTGTTTTAGCTTCCCTGATTCCAGTTTTTCATGTCACGGGGAGTTTAAAATTGAGCCCATTTGCTGGAGCGGTTGTTCTGGGAGTCGGAGTGTGGTTAGTGTACTATGCAGTTCGTTTGTACCGAAAAAAAACCGATAGAGCCGCGAGGCAGCTCATGTTAGTAAGTGTGAGCTACATAACCCTGCTGCAAGTGGTCATGGTTGCAGATAAATTTTTACGTTAATGGATTATACCGAAGGAACCGAAATAGAAAAAAGGCGCCGCGCCAAAAAAATGATGCTTTGGTTTGGCATCGTAAGTTTGTCCATGAGTTTTGCGGGATTGACGAGTGCATTTGTAGTAAGCAGAAAACGAAGCGATTGGGTCGAAAATTTGACCATTCCCAAATTTTTCATGTACAGCTTGGTCGTTATAATTGTTAGTAGCCTCACAATGGAACTGGCCAAAAAGGCTGTAAGGTCTGGAAGAAACAATGAAGGCACTACTTGGTTGTTGATTACCTGGGCCTTGGGGGTTCTTTTTATCTATTTTCAGTTTTTGGGATTCAAGGAGATTTACCTCCAATTAGGCTATGCCTTTAATGAAAATATTTCGTTCTCTTTTTTGTACATAATCGTACTGGTGCATATTGCGCACCTAATTGCCGCCATGATAGCCCTTATGGTTGTAATTTATAATCATTTTAAACAGCGGTATACGCAAGGTAAAACCCTTGGAATTGAACTGGCTGCCACTTTCTGGCATTTTGTGGACTTTGTATGGATTTACCTGTTTTTGTTTTTCTATTTCTTTAGATAAAAATTATCTTTACTTTTGCAGTCTAAATAAACCAATCTTTCAGTATGGAAGCAACTGTTGCTAAAACAGGTACCGAAGGAAAAACCTGGGGCGGGGGACATAGCCCGCTCAATGCCAGTTATGGTAAATTGATGATGTGGTTTTTCATCGTATCGGATGCCTTGACCTTCTCTGGCTTTATCGCCTCTTATGGTTTTTCACGTTTTAAGTTTATTGATGCATGGCCTATAGCCGATGAGGTTTTTACACACATTCCTTTCTATCATGGAAGTCCGCAACCCATGATCTATGTTGCTTTCATGACCTTGGTACTGATTTTTTCCTCCGTTACCATGGTATTGGCAGTAGACGCTGGTCATAGGATGAAGCAGACCCGGGTTGCCTGGTTCATGTTTTTTACCATCATTGGTGGTGCGGTGTTTGTAGGCTCTCAAGCATGGGAGTGGGCTACCTTTATTAAAGGAGACCATGGAGCCGTAGAAACCCATGGCGGCAGGATTTTACAATTTTTGAATACCGAGGGTCAGCGCGTTTCTATCAGCGATTTCGCGGAACCCATCCCTACTGAAAGGGAAACATTGGAACGGAATTCTGGAATGTGGTTTCAAACCGAATCCACTCGAACTAGTTTTACCATCGATGAAGTGAAAGCTGGTTTCGCAAAACATGAAGATTTGCTGATTCGTACGCAGTATTTGGATGAAAATGGACGCCCTACCGTGCTTTCCAGGGAAGCCTCTTTGGAAAAACTCATGAATGAAGGGAAAATGGTAGTTGAAGGGGCCAACTTGCAGCATAACGAATACGGGCATCCACTTTTTGCCGACTTTTTCTTTTTTATTACAGGATTCCACGGATTCCACGTGTTCTCTGGTGTGGTTATCAACTGCATCATCTTCTTCAATGTCATTCTTGGAACCTATGAAAGACGAAAAAGCTACGAAATGGTGGAGAAAGTAGGACTCTATTGGCACTTTGTAGATTTGGTGTGGGTATTTGTATTCACCTTCTTCTATCTCGTTTAATGCTTGAAAAGAATAAAACATGGCACACGAACATAAATTAGCAATTTTTAGGGGACTTTTGAAGTTCCGTTCCAACGTTCAGAAAATTTGGGGGGTATTTGCCTTCCTTTGTGTTGTTACTGCCGTTGAGGTAGCTCTAGGGATTCTTAAACCCCAATCCCTTACCCATGCACACCTCTTGGCCATGAAAGTGCTTAACTGGATTTTTATCCTTTTGACCTTGGTAAAGGCCTATTACATTACCTGGGACTTCATGCACATGCGTGACGAATGGAAATCGCTTAGAAGATCTGTAGTGTGGACCGCAGTGTTCCTGATTTGCTACCTCATATTAATTTTGCTTATTGAAGGAGACTATATTTTTGATGTGTACAAACAAAATTACATCAAGTTCAATTTTTAGTCGTTCATCAACGTTCTATAAATCCCTGTCCTACTCGGACGGGGATTTTTGTTTCCTCCCGGGAAAATTAACTTTTGTAGGTTGCCCATCCTTGTTTTGGGTTGTATTTTTGCACTCGCATGGACGCCTCAAAACGTAAAAAATATTTGGTGCTTGGGATTCTTTTTATGCTTCCCATTACGGTATATATCTTTTTCGCATCCGGAGTGAATCATTTTGCCAAACTTCCGGTACTCACTCCAAATGTTCAGGAACTAACGAAGTTTCATCCATTCACAAACGATACCCTTCAAATAACGAATCGTATCACGATTTTGGGCTTTTTTGGAAGTGAAGTAACCCAGAAAAAGGCCAATGCTTTTAATTTGGCCCATAAAATTTATAAGAAGAATTACCGCTTCAATGATTTTCAGTTTGTGTTTTTGGTGACCGACGACCAAAAGCCAGCAGTTACAGCCTTGTTGGATGAACTAAAACAAATTGCCAATCCCGAACGCTTCCAGTTTGCTTATGGGAGTCCCTCGGCCATCCAAGAAGTATTCGATTCGCTTAAAACCCAACAATCGCTCGATTCAGGCTTTGCAACCAATCAAGTATTTATCATCGATAAAGAGCGCAATCTTAGAGGGCGTAATGATGACGAAGATGTAGGGACGCTTTATGGTTTTGATGCTTCAGACTATGCCGAAATCAATAACAAAATGGGCGATGATGTGCAAGTAATCCTTGCTGAATACCGTTTGGAATTAAAAAAGTATAAAGCAGATAGAAAGATCTAATGAAGGAAAAGAAAACAAATTACTCCTATGTGGGCATTTCATTTGTGATTTTGATTTTCGGGATTCTTTTTTTGCCCAAAATCGTCAAGCGGATTCAAAATGATGAAATTGTAGATAAAGACCGGCACCATCTAGAAAGGAAGGGTACTTTCGATGCCCCTGTTTTATCCACCATTGGAAAAGTACCCGATTTCAACTTTACGGATCAAAACAACCAAAGCATTTCAAACCTTGATTACCTTGGAAAAGTGTATGTAGTGGAATTTTTCTTCACTACCTGCCCCTCCATTTGCCCCATCATGAGTCAGAATATGGTCAAGGTCCAAAAGGATTTTTTAGGAAACGACGATTTTGGAATTGCTTCATTCACCATCAATCCAGAATACGACACCCCGCAAGTTCTTAAGGAGTATGCCGAGGCCTATGGCATGGTACATTCAAATTGGCACCTTTTAACTGGAAATCATGCAAATATCTACGCATTGGCCAACGACGGGTTCAATCTTTATGTAGGGGAGGCCCCCAATGTGGAAGGTGGATTTGAACATTCGGGTTTTTTTGCCTTAATCGATCAACAAGGAAACATTCGATCCCGAAATGACAAGAACGGAAACCCGATCATATATTATGACGGACTCGAAGAGGAAGGCATCCAAATGTTGATCGAAGACATACACCATTTATTGAAAGAATAGTATGACCACTCCCACCCTTGAAAAAAAGTATAAAGTTTGGACCTGGATTTTATCCATTACCATCCCCCTTGCGGTTGCAGTTTTGTTTAGGGTAAAACTTCCCAATGTAGCACCCCTGGATTTCTTGCCTCCCATCTACGCGGGAATCAATGCGGCAACCGCTTTATTGCTCATTTTGGCCGTAATACAGATTAAAAAGGGCAATCGCTTTCTGCACGAAACCTTTATGAAAATAAGCATTGTACTTTCCTTGCTTTTTTTGGTGATGTATGTTGCCTACCATATGACCTCCGATCCCACTCCCTTTGGTGGCGAAGGCTTTTTAAAGTACTTGTACTATTTCATTCTAATATCTCATATTCTACTTTCGGTAACCATCATTCCATTTGTTTTGGTTACTTACAGTAGGGCAATTCTTGGAAAGTTTCCATTGCACAAGAAAATGGCAAAGATTACTTTTCCCATCTGGCTTTATGTTGCCATCACTGGCGTTGTTGTGTACCTTATGATTGCACCTTATTATTCATGAAACATAAAAAGCTCATAGGGTTTTTGTTCTTTGCCATGATAGCAACGGCAGCAAATGCACAATGCGCCATGTGCAGGGCTGTCCTTGAAAGTGAGGACGGTGAAGGTACGGCTGCTGCCATCAATAATGGCATCGTCTATTTAATGATTTTTCCGTACCTCCTCATTGGCGGTTTATTGTATATCATTTATAGAATGAAACAAAAGGGGAAAATCTGAAAAATGGACTTAGTGTAACATTTCAAGTCAATTTAAGTCTTATACCCAAGACTTTAATTCCTCATTCCTATAAGTCTTAACAAGAATTTCACACAAAAAAAGGCCAAACGCTTTTATTTTGTAGCATAGACCTTGACAAATGATTGACATCAAAGATTTACACAAGTCCTATCAAATGGGACACAATTCACTTCATGTGTTAAAGGGAATCAATTTTGAAGCCCATGAAGGAGAAATGGTGGCAATTATGGGGTCATCGGGATCGGGAAAATCTACATTCCTCAACATCATAGGGATGCTGGATGAAGCCGATCGAGGAAGTTACACCTTAGACGGTAAACCCATCAAGAACCTCAATGAAAAAATTGCGGCCAAATACCGCAATCAATTTTTAGGATTTATCTTTCAATCGTTCAACCTTATTTCGTACAAATCGGCAGTGGAAAACGTAGCCATGCCGCTTTACTACCAAGGTATTAAGCGAAATTTGCGGATGGACAAGGCAATGCACTATCTGGAAAAAGTGGGCTTGGCCGATTGGGCAGAACACCTTCCTAGCGAACTTTCGGGAGGGCAGAAACAACGAGTGGCCATTGCCCGGGCTATGGCTAGTGAACCCAAAGTATTGTTGGCCGATGAACCCACCGGAGCCCTCGATTCAACTACCTCGTACGAAGTAATGGAGTTGATGCAGGCCATTAACGACGAGGGAAAGACCATCCTCTGTGTAACCCACGAAGACGATATTGCCCACATGTGCAAGCGTATTGTGCATCTAAAAGACGGCATCATTATTAGCGATGATTCTGTAAAACAAATAAAGGCAAAAAAACAAGCCCATGTTTAACATAGAGCGTTGGCAAGAAATATTTGAGACTCTCCGTAAAAATAAGCTAAGGACTTTTTTGACTGGGCTTTCCGTTGCCTCAGGGATTTTTATTTTGGTGATCCTGCTGGGCTTCAGTAGTGGAATCCAAAAAGGAGTTAAATCCCAATTTGAAGAAGATGCTACCAACAGGATTTCGGTTTGGACCGGAACCACTACAAAAGGCTACAAAGGAATGAACCCAGGGCGTTACATACAATTGAAAAATGAGGATTTCAACGAAATATCCCAAAAATACGACGAGCACTTGGAATACAAGAGTTCTATTTTTTCGATTTGGGGAGGAATCGTAACCTATAAAAACCAGACCGGCAATTACCGCATAGAAGGTGCCTTTTCGGACAATCAGTTTATTGAAAACGAAACCATGGTTGCCGGGAGGTTTATCAACAAAGGCGATGTGGATGCTTCGGAAAAGGTTGCGGTAATTGGAAATCAAGTGAAATTAGACCTCTTCAAAGAGGAATCTCCCATTGGCAAGAGCATTACCGTTTTAGGAATCAACTTTATGGTAGTTGGGGTTTATACCGATCCCGGTGGGACCCGGGAAGAAACCAGGGTATTCATCCCGCTGTCTACTGCGCAGAAGGCTTTTAATGGAGGGGATAAGGTGCGGTATTTGGCTTATACCGTAAAAATGAGCGACAATTTTGATGAAGCCGTAGCACGCTCGGCTGCACTCTCCCAAAATATTGAAACCGACTTGCGCACCAAACACTATGTAGCCCCAGATGACCGCAATGCGGTTAGGGTTTGGGATACCTTGGAAGAAGCCAAAAAAATTTACTCTTTGTTGGCTACCATTCGGGGAGTATTTTGGTTTGTAGGAATTGGAACCATTATTGCCGGAATTGTTGGTGTTAGCAATATCATGCTCATAGTGGTTAAGGAGCGTACCAAGGAAATCGGCATCCGCAAAGCCATCGGTGCCCTGCCTTCGTCAATCGTAGGCATGATTTTACAGGAAGCTATTTTCATTACGGCCATTGCTGGGTTTACAGGGCTTTTCTTAGGAGTAGGGCTGTTGGAGTTGATCAGTCCCATGGTGAATAGTGATTTCATCAAATTTCCACAGGTAGATTTCAATACAGCAATTACCACGGTACTCTTGTTAATTACGGCAGGGGCATTAGCCGGATGGATTCCAGCGCGAAGAGCTGCCAATATCAAACCCATTGAAGCCCTTAGGGACGAATAACCATGTTTAACAGAGATCGTTGGAACGAAATATTGGAGGCTTTAAATGCCAATAGGTTTAGAACCTTTCTCACTGCTTTTGGGGTGTTCTGGGGAATCTTCATATTGGTTATCCTGCTCGCTTTAACAAACGGGCTTAAAAATGGAGTGCAAGCCGGATTTGGTGATTTTGCCACTAACTCCATATTCATGTGGTCACAACGAACTTCCATACCCTATAAGGGATTTGCCAAAGGGCGGGGTTTCAACTTTAAAATCCAGGATGTCCAGGTATTGAAAGCTAAATTTCCCGAACTCAAATACGTTTCTCCCCGCAATCAATTAGGAGGGTTCCGGGGTGCAAATAATGTGACCAGAAATGAAAAGACAGGAGCCTTCAACATTTATGGAGACTACCCAGAATACATCGATCAAGAGCCCATGGATATAACCGCAGGCAGGTTTTTAAGCTATTCAGACATCCAAGACAAACGAAAGGTTGCTATTATTGGTAAAGATGTGGCCAAAGCGCTTTATGACGAAGATGAGGAGCCTCTTGGATCCTACATTAAGATCAATGGCATCAATTTCATGGTGATTGGAACTTTTAAAAAGAGCAATAGCCAAGGAGATCAGGAAGAAGATGCCAATACCATTTTCATACCCTTCACCACCTTCTCCCAAGCGTTCAATTACGGCGATAATGTTGGCTGGATGGCCATTACGGCCAATGATAATGTGAGCATAACCAACATAAAGCCAAAAATCATGAGTGTGATGCGCGAATTGCGAAGCGTACATCCCGACGACGAACGCGCCATCGGTAATTTTGACCTAGCTGAAGAGTTTTCCCGAGTGATGGGGCTTTTCACCATCCTCACTTTTGTGGGGTATTTTGTGGGAGCACTGGTGCTCATGTCTGGAGTGATAGGTATCAGCAATATCATGCTTATCGTTGTTAAGGAACGCACTAAGGAAATTGGAGTGCGCAGGGCTATTGGTGCAAGTCCTTGGAGTATTCGGCTACAAATTTTACAAGAATCGTTGGTACTAACTATTGTATCGGGCATGACGGGCATTGCTTTTGCTGCCGGAATAATCTGGGCCCTGAATTTTCTACTTTCCCAAAGCGGTCCTGTTGAAAATTTTGCCAATCCAACAGTAGGGATAGGGGTAGTAATTACGGCATTACTCATTTTGGTCATTTCGGGCGTCTTGGCAGGGTTGATACCCGCAACCAGGGCCACACAAATGAAACCTGTCGATGCCTTAAGAATGGAATAAAACTAATTAATCAAACAAACTATGAAGCGAAAAGGTACTCTTATTACATTGATTGTTATTTTTCTGTTGTTTATTTTGGGAATATGGTACATCTGGATAAAGGACCAACAAGATCCCATTGTTTATGAAACCGAAACCCCAACAGTGGAAAATGTGGTAAAGAAAACAGTTGCCACGGGCAGCATTGTACCAAAAGAAGAAGTACTCATCAAACCTAACATTTCAGGGATAATAGACGAAATTTTTGTTGAAGCTGGCGATCTGGTAACAGCTGGCGACCTTTTAGCCAAGGTGAAAGTGGTTCCAAATGTAAATTCACTTAATACAGCCAAAAACAATATCAATTCCGCACAAACGCAACTTGAAACTGCGAGGTTGGCCTTGCAAAATCAGGAAAGTATCTTTAACCGCCAAAAGGGGTTGTTTGAAAAAGGGGTAATTTCGGCAAACGAATTCGACAATGCACAACTTACCTATAACCAAGCACTACAGCGCTATAATCAGGAAAAAGTGAACCTGCAAGGGGCCCAGCAAACTTTTGAAATCGTAAAAACCGGAACTACTTCTGGTTTGGGAGCCACAGCCAATACCGAGATCCGCGCCACTGTTTCCGGGATGGTTTTGGATGTTCCAGTAAAAGTGGGTAACCAGGTTATTGAAGCAAATAATTTCAACGATGGGACCACCATTGCCACCTTGGCCGATGTAGGCAAAATGATTTTTGAGGGAAAGGTCGATGAAAGTGAGGTTGGAAAAATTACGGAAAACCTCCCGCTGGAAATTACCGTAGGAGCTATTGAAGACAAAAAATTTGATGCCATCCTAGATTATATTGCACCAAAAGGGATTGAAGAAAATGGAGCCATTCAATTTGAAATTAAGGGAACGCTTAGCAAGAAGGACACAACCTTTATCCGTGCGGGTCTTAGTGCCAATGCCTCCATTATTTTGGCAAAAGCCGATAGTGTATTGACCATTAAGGAAGCATTGGTTCAGTACGATCCCAAAACCCAAAAGCCGTTTGTGGAAGTAGAAGTGGGCGACCAAAAGTTTGAACGCAGGGATGTCGAACTTGGGATTAGTGATGGTCTTAAAGTGGAAGTAAAAAATGGGGTCTCCAAGGAGGAAAAAATAAAGGTCTGGAACCAAATCACACCCGCAGGCGAATTCTAATCTAGCGAAGCCCGTAAATTTTACGATATTTGTAACACTTTCATCAATCAAAAGACCAATTTGTCAATCATTTCAGTTATGAAGAAAATCAGCATATTCATAATCGCAATCCTTTTGGGGTTTTCCATGCAAGCCCAAAAAAAATGGACCCTTCGCGATTGTGTAACCCATGCCCTAGAGCATAACATTTCCGTAAAGCAAAGCATGCTGGATTTAGAAGCCACTGAAGCCGATAAACTCAGCGCCATTGGAAATTTTATCCCCAGCATCAACGGGAGTGCTACCTATACCACCAATACTGGGGCAAGCATTAATCCCGTGACTAATGCTTTCGAAAATGATACTTTTTCATCCTTCACTATGGGCGGTAATGTGGGGCTTACCCTTTTTGATGGCCTGCGAAATGTGAGGGAATTGCAACGGGCCAAATTGTCTAAGCTTGCCGCAGAATATAGTCTCTCTAAGATGAAAGACGATATTTCCCTTTTTGTGGCCAATGCCTATTTACAGGTGCTTACCAATAAAGCCAACCTAGAAGTTTTGAAATCGCAGAATGAAGTGACCCTCCAACAAATAGAGCGCACCCAGGAGTTGGTCGATGCCGGGACGTTGCCCAAGGGGGATTTGCTAGAAATCAAGGCAACCGATGCCACAGAGAAGCAAAACATGGCCGTGGCGGAAAATTCGGTAAGGATTTCCCTCATTAGCTTGGCTCAATTACTTCGAGTGGAGGATTATGAAACTTTTGACATTGAAGACGAGGGCTACGAAATTATTGATGAAGGGATTTCGGCAAAAGACATTGGCGAAATTATCCAAAAAGCCAAGGAAAACCGCTACGAAGTTAAAATCGCCGAAAAAAATGTAGAATTGGCCAAGAAAGAACTCCAAATGGCAAGAGGGGCTTACTATCCAACCGTCTCAGCATTCTTTAGTTACAGCACACGCTATTCGGATAACGATTTTTTGGCCCGAAATTTTCGTGATCAACTGTGGCAAAATGACGGTACAGGTTATGGCTTGCAATTGAATGTGCCCATCTTAAATGGATTTTCTTCACGGAGCAATGTGAAACGAGGGAAAATCAATATGGAACGCAGTAAATTTCAGTTGGAACAAACCAAATTGGATTTAGAATCTACCATATATCAGGCCTATGTGGACGCCAAGGGTTCTTACAAAGCTTTTGTAGCTGCAGAAAAGGCTCTGGAATCACAAGAATTAGCTTATCAATATGCCAAGGACCGATACGATGTGGGCTTGACCAATGCTTTCGATTTTAGTCAATCAAAAACCCGTTACGACAATACCAAGATCGAGGCCAATAGGGCCAAATACGATTACATCTTTAAGTTAAAGGTATTGGAATTGTACTTCGGAATTCCCGCAACCGAACTTAAGTTTTAACCATCATGAAAAACAAAACACTAACCTGGATATTGATTGTCATAGGCCTGTTAATCGTCCTACTCATTGTTGGGAAGAAAGCAGGATGGTTTGGCAAAAATGGAAATTTCAAGGAAGTTGAAGTCGCCAAAATTGAACCGATAGACATCGTCGAAACAGTTGCGGCCACAGGAAAGATACAGCCTGAAATCGAGGTAATGCTTTCATCCGAAGTTTCTGGAGAAATCATTGAACTTCCCATAAAGGAAGGCGAACAGGTTGAAAAGGGCGACCTTTTGGTGCGCATCAATCCAGACCTCATTCAATCGGCCCTTTCACAGGCACAAGCAGGCCTACAAAATGCAAGGGCCCAATTGGCCCAGGCCCAGGCATCCCTAAAAAATGCCGAACTCAACTTCAACCGAAACAAAACGCTTTTTGAAAAAGGGGTCATTTCCAAAAGTGAGTGGGATCGTTTCGAAACCGATTATGAAATGGCCAAAGCCAACAAAGAATCGGCGTATTATAACGTTCAGAGCGCCGCTGCCAACGTTAAGCAAACACAAGACAATCTTAGCAGGACTTCAATCTATGCTCCAATGAGCGGGACCATTTCCAAGTTATCGGTTGAATTGGGCGAACGTGTGGTAGGGACTGCTCAAATGGCTGGAACTGAAATTGTTCGTGTGGCTGATCTTTCCAATATGGAGGTGGAAGTGGATGTGAATGAGAATGATATTGTAAAGGTGCAAATAGGCGATTCCACCAATGTGGAAGTGGACGCCTATTTGAAGAGGCAATTCAAAGGGATTGTGACCGAAATTGCGAATTCTGCCGAAGCTACCTTGTCTGCCGATCAAGTGACCAATTTTAAAGTAAAAGTACGTGTTTTACCAAACTCCTACAAAGACCTTACCGATGGGAAACCAGAGTATTATTCCCCATTTCGCCCAGGAATGACGGCAACTGTGGATATCATTACGGACAAGAGGGAAAAGGTAATCGGGGTCCCTATTAGTGCCGTAGTGGTGAAAACGGATACCTCCAGTACGCGCCAACCGGAAACCAAGGAAACTACCTCTCAAAGTGATGAAAAATTTGAGTGTGTCTTCGTAAAAGAAGGGGAAGAAGCTAGATTGAAAGTAGTCACGACTGGAATCCAAGACGATAGTAATATCGAAATTCTTTCTGGGCTCTCCAATGGGGAAACGGTCATAACTGGGCCCTACAATTTGGTCACCAAAACCCTCAAGAATGGGGACAAAGTGAATGTAGAAACCAAAAAAGCTACTGAAAAGGAAGAAGACTAATGGCCACCATTCTCTGTCTGGAAACGGCTACCATCAATTGCTCGGTTGCACTATCGCAAAACGGAAATCTTTCTGCTTGTAAAGAAGAAACTAATAAAAACTATTCTCACGCAGAACAGCTTCATCTTTTTATTGATTCAGTAGCACAGGAGGCTGGAATATCGTTAACGGCATTGGATGCCATAGCAGTAGGAATGGGTCCGGGATCCTACACGGGCCTGCGTATAGGGGTTTCTGCGGCAAAAGGACTTTGCTATGCACTGGACGTCCCATTGATTGCTATTTCAACTTTGGCCTTGTTGGCGAGCCAATCAAAACAGGACTCCGATTTTATAGTCCCGATGCTTGATGCCCGAAGGATGGAGGTATATGCGGCGGTTTTTAATGCTGAAAAACAACAACTAAGATCGATCGAAGCCGAAATAGTAACTGAAAATTCCTATCAGGAATACCTGAAGCAAGGCACGGTAACATTTATCGGGAATGGCATGGATAAATTTCAATCGCTCTGCCGCAATGAAAATGCAAAATTCGAACAAGGGCAATGGCCTTCAGCTTGTTCGATGTCTGTACTTGCAGAAGAAAAATACCGATTGGGGCAGTTTGAGGACGTTGCTTATTTTGAACCTTTCTACTTAAAAGATTTTATGGGAAAGACTCCCTAATTCATTTTGGCAAATTAAAGCAACGAATTGAAATAGGTCACCAATTGGATGAGATCATCTTCCTTTGAAGGGTCAATTTTGTTTTTTTTCATGAATGCTTTAACTTCCAATTCCTTGGCCGACATGACTTTCAATAATTTTGATTTGTTCTTGGGCAATTCGTAGAAATTTCCAAGATCGTCCGTTAAAAAGTAGGTGGTAGTACTAATAAACTGTGCCGGTTTATCCTTGGCATAGGAAGTTTTTGCATACTCAGCTGGCCGAAAACCCACATCCACTTTTTTCAATAGGTCGTAAACGGGCAAATCTTTTAGCATCTTGAAATAACCACCACCATTCCTGGAGCGGTTGTTTTCGGCATAGATATAGATTTCGTTCCCAATCTTCGCAAAAATGTCGGGATCTTTTTTGATGGAAGCCGGGGCCAACCCTTTTTCCGAAGGTTTCACTTCAATTTCATCGGAAAAAGCATTGTACCTCAAAGGGATTGTAGTCGATACCGTTTCAGTGTCTTTGTAAAGCCTGCCTGGAAGAAAATCCTTAGTAGGGTAGGGAGATCCGTTAGCATTGTCGACCATCTCTTGGGTAAGATTGAAACCTTCCCAGTATTGTTCAATACTAATTTTCTTTTCTTGAATACGGGTGTAGTAAAAATCATCTTGCCCAAAAACCACAAAACCGCTTAAAAATAGAAGCAATCCTATGAGGGGCAGGACTTTTTTTTGTCGGGACTTATTAGTTGAACTATACATGGATTTTTATCTTAAGGTTGCTAGAACAATTTAAAGATACCGCTTTAACCATCAATTTGCGCAAAAGATTGCTTGAAATATCTATTGATTTATAAAAGTTGGGGTTTTACAGGGAATCGTAGTAAAGCACGGTTTTCTTGAGTGCCCACTCTTTATTGATGTTCAGGCGTTCGTTATTTACAAAAGCCTTTACCTGTTTTTTCTTGTTCCCGAACAAAGCGAGTTTTCCATTTCTGGAGTTTGGAAACAATACAAATGTCCCTGTCTTTTTGTTAACCAGATAATAAAATTCCTTTTCCTTGTACATGTTTGGAATATCCCTAGTCATTGAGTTCATCGATTTGGTCCCTTCAATAAAATCCTTAGTGATTTTCTTGTAAAGCATGTAATGCTCCCCTTCGTAGACTACCAAGAAATAACCTGGGTAATCAATGCCCTCTTTTTTGGGAGAATAGACAAAAATCTTGTTGAGGATTCTTGTGTAAATATCTGGATCCTTTACCATAACCTTGGCAGTGGCATCCGATGCATTGGGATCCATCTTTACTTCCATTTCGTCCCTTAGGGCATTGTATCTAAGCAACACATTGCTCTCAACGACACGGCCTTTAATAAAAATAGTTCCCCGAGCAAACGCATCATTTTCGTAGGCAGAGCCAGCGTAGAACACTTCTTCAGGTTTGAATGTAATGGATTGATTGCTTAAATAGGTTTCCGAAACAACCTCTTCGGTTTCCATTTGGGCAAAAGTTGCAAAGGTTAAAAAGAAAAGGGCCAGTGTTGGGAAAAATCGATTCATGGAAATAATTTTAATCATATTAAAAGTCAAAACTAATGCTGTTTAAAATGCCTATGAAATATCACGGGGCGGGGTTTATAAATGAAGCGTATCAAATTACAAACAGAATTGGCGAAGATAAAGTTTGCCGTTGGCAATAACTGTTAAAAAATGGAAAAGAAATCATAAAAAGCCCATGTTAGTGAAAGTCCATCAAATCCACAGCTTTGCTGGCACTAGTTACAGGAAGCTTGCAAGTATTATTGACACAGACGTAGACTAGCGTTTTTCCTTCTACAAAGCGGTTTTCCATTAGAGGCAGTTTTTCTGGTTGAACACTTCCAGCAACCAATTTGTTGGGAAGGTACTTGCGATTGATTTCGGCCGCAAATGCTTGGGCCTCTGTACCCATGACCACAATTTCATAATAAGGGTTCCTGAAATTTTCCAGAAGTGAAAGCCAATTGGGAAAATTGGAAGGGTATTTTTCCATTTCGGGTTGTACGTTTTGCAACATTTGTAAGGCCGTGTTTCGGTACCTTTCCAAGTCGTAATGATGAGAAAGCACCATTAGGTTTTTGGCCATTACTGAATTGGATGCAGGAATTACATTGTCCCGAAATTCATAATTGCGTGTAATGATTTCTGGGTCGTCCTTGGACGTAAAATAGAACATGTGGGTTTCGTCGTCAAAAAATTTTTCATAGGCACGATCAGTCAATTTTTTGGCAGTTTCAATCCAAAGAAGATCTAAAGTGACTTCATAAAGACCAATGTAAGCATCCGCCAGCAAGGCATAATCCTCAAGGTATCCATTAATGCTACTTTTCCCGTCTTTATAAGTATGAAGTAATACACCATCCTGAAGTAGTTGATGCGCCAGCAGAAACCGAGCATTTTTCTTGGCAGTTTCTAAGTAAATAGGAGTTCCAAATGCCTTGTATGCATCTACATATCCCTTTAACATAAGCGCATTCCAGGAAGTAAGGGTTTTATCGTCCAAACGGGGCCTTTTACGGTTTTGGCGGTAGTTGCTGAGCGTAGACTTCCAGTTGGCCACATGCTCTTGTAGTTGTTCCAGTGAAATGGAAAAGGCTTGAGCAATTTCGGAATCGGTTTGTTTACGGATGAGAACGTATTTGTTTTCTTCTTTCCACAAACCAAAGTCGTTGATGTTGTAATAGGCCTCAAATAACGGCCAATCGTTTTCAATAAGTTTTTGGAGTTCTTCTTTGGTAAATGTGTAAAAGGCTCCTTCTTCGAGCGTTCCATTTTCGTTGGGGCTATCTGCATCCAGCGAGGAATAAAAAACACCCTCGGGACTGGTCATTTCTTTGGTGATAAAACTAAGGGTTTCTTCAACTACTTTTTTATACAGAGGGTTGGGTTCATAAGCATAAGCTTGACTGTAAAGGCTAACCAATTGCGCATTATCATAAAGCATTTTTTCGAAATGGGGAACATGCCATCGGTCATCTGTGCTATAACGGGCAAAGCCTCCATCGACCTGATCGTAGACCCCCCCATAAGCCATTTTTTTGAGTGTAAGGTTGGTAAAGGCAATCAAATTATTGTCTTGGGTTGCGGTTCCCAATTGAAGCAAATAGGCAAGTTGGTTGGGCATCATAAACTTTGGTGCACCACGGGTTCCTCCATCAATCGTGTCGAAACGGGTAGACCACTGGGCGATCAACGATTCGGGCTGATAATTGGACCAATCGGTTTCCTCGTTGTTGAAAGTGACCAAATCAACACTTTTGATCCCTTCCTCGAGCCTAGCAGCATAATCCATTAACTTTTGGGGTTCGGTTTCATACAATTCCTGAACTTGCTCCAAAGCCTGTATCCATGCTTCTTTTTTAAAATAAGTGCCTCCAAAAATGGGCTTCCCGTTGGGTAGGGTAATGACATTAAGGGGCCATCCGGCATTTCCTGTCATCAACTGCACGGCATTGATGTAGGTTTGATCTACATCGGGCCTTTCCTCGCGATCCACCTTAATGGCTATGTAGTGGGCATTCATTACTGCTGCAACCGTTGAATCCTCAAAACTTTCGTGTTCCATTACATGGCACCAATGACAGGCCGCATACCCAACACTGATAACCATCAATTTGTTGGCTTTTTGGGCTTCTTCCAAGGTTTTGGGATTCCATGCTTTCCAGTTCACGGGGTTGTGGGCATGCTGTAACAAGTAGGGGCTGGTTTCGTGGATGAGTTCGTTGGTGTATTTATGGGATTCCAAAGGTTGTTTTGTTGAATGGTTACAAGACCAAAAAACTATGGCCAAAAAGGATACATATAAAATTCGCATGGTTCAAATAAAAACAAAAATACGCCTTTGAAATCCTCAAAGGCGTATCTTAATTGGTTTTTTGTAATTTACTTCACTTCAAAAGTAATTTTCACATTTACGCGGTACTCTTTGATCGAGTCCCCATCTACAATGGCACTTTGGTCCTGGACGTAGACAGATCGAATATGCTTAACACTTTTGGAGGCGTGCTTCACGGCATTTTGGGCAGCATCATCCCAACTTGTGGGAGAGTTTGCCATAACTTCAATAACTTTTAAAATGGCCATAATCTATACTTTTAGGAGTTTATGAACCTAAAAGGTACAAAAAACAGGAGATTTTTATGCCGGGCTTTAAGCATTAATTGCCTCAACGGAAGAAACTTTTCCGGGAAGCATCTGTTTCAGCATG
Organism: Flavobacteriaceae bacterium UBA6268; assembly: GCA_002440705.1. GTDB lineage: Bacteria > Bacteroidota > Bacteroidia > Flavobacteriales > Flavobacteriaceae > DJVA01. Next base: position 48,663 of record DJVA01000022.1, read on the forward strand.
GTTTCGATACCATTTTTTAAAGTTACCGTTGAAGAAGGGCAACCACTACAAGCTCCCTGAAGCAAAACCCTTACAGTTTGGGATTCCACATCAAAAGATTCAAAAGCAATGTGGCCTCCGTCGCCCGCCACAGCTGGCTTTACATACTCATCAAGGATGGAAACAATTTCCTTTTCCAAATCGGTTAGGGTATTTTTCGGGGTCATTTTGTCTTTGGAAGTATGGGAAGCCATATTATTCAAGGCTTCATCAGTTAAGATTGGAAGTCCAGCCTCGAGGTACTCCTTCAAAAACTCCCGAAGCTCCATCACCACCTCTTGCCAAGTTATGGTAGCTACTTTAGCAATTGAAACATAATTGGAACTTATAAAAACCTCCTTCACAAAAGGAAAATCAAAAAGGGATTGGGCCAATGGAGATATGGGTATAGCCTCTTTTTTGTTTTTGAATTCAAACAAACCATCAACCAATGGGATGTTGGCTACAAACTTTAGGGCTTCTGGGTTGGGTGTGCTTTCGGCATAAATAGAAACGGCAATTTTTTTAGCAGTCTGTCTATCAGAAATGATAGGATTCCCAGCATTAAGATAGGTGGTAATCGAATTGGCAACTTCTTCCTGCACGGCTTCCCATTCTACAATATCAAACCGCTCCAAGGCCACAAAATTCTGTGAAATGTATACCGTTTTTACAAAGGGGAGGTAAAATAGTTGCTGTGCAAGTGGACTCGATTTTGCTTCATCGATGTTTTTGAACTCAAAACTTTCTCCTTGCACCAAAAAAGTGTTTGCCACAAATTTAATGATTTTGGGGTTTTTGGTGGGTTGAATGCTTATGTTAAATTCGGACACCTTTTGGGAATTTTTCGCAAAATTATAAAAGAAAACCATTGTATTCAATATATTTGACAAATTAACAACCTAGGTTATGAAAAAGATTTTACCCCAAATCTTCCTTCTTTTTTCATGTATTGGGTATAGTCAAATAACCGTTGATGATACTGGTTATACCCTTGAAGACCTGATAAATGGAGTTTTGATTTCAGGAACTTGTGTTCAGGCAGAAAACATTACATCTCCCAACAATAGTGTGCTATCTGGACTAGGATACAATAGTTATGCCTATTTTGAAAGAGGTACATCCAATTTTCCCTTTGAAAACGGGATTGTTCTTCATAGTGGGAATGTAACTCAAATTCCTCTTGGTCCAAACATTTCTTCGGGAAACAACCCCCCTTGGGATGGAGATAGTGACCTCAATATGATTTCAGGAGGAAATACCAACAACGCAACGGTAATTACTTTTGATTTTACACCAGTCACCGATTTATTGTCGTTCAATTATTTACTTGCTTCTGAAGAATATGAGACCGGGGCAAATTATCCCTGCACCTTTGCCGATGTATTTGCATTCATACTTTCCGGACCGGGTATTCCCAATGTAAATAGTTATGACCACGATGGAAACCCTGGAACACCTGATTTGGTGCTTGATTTGGGTGGTAAAAACATTGCGTTGCTCCCGGGAACAAACATTCCTGCAGCCATCACAAATATCCATAATGAAGGCCCTTGCCCCCCCGGAAGTCTTGGTGAATTTGCATATCCAGAATATTATGATATTCCCGGTAGTGGATCTGGAGATACGGGATTTAATGGAAGAACTGTTTCCCTTACTGCAGAGGCCAATGTTATACCTGGAGAAACTTATACAATCAAGCTTGTTGTAGCTGATTTTTTGGATAGCATACTTGATACCGCAGTTTTTATTCAAGGAGGTAGTTTCGACATTGGGAGTATTGATTTGGGGGTTGACCTAACCATAGCAAACAACTTGGCACGCTGCGAAGGAGAAACTTTTACCATCATACCCGATTTGAATGCTCCTCCGGGGACAACTTTTGAATGGCAATATGAAGACCCACCAGGTTCTGGCATATTTGTACCTTTTGTTCCCGCTGAAACAGGGCCAACCTTAGATGTTACAGTTACTGGAACCTATAAACTAATAGCGGATTTTGCAGGTGTTTGCCAATCTGAAGGCCAACTCTTTATTGAGTTTGCACCTATTTCCCCGTCGATAAATTTCAATCCCGATCCCTTGGTAGTCTGCGACGACGACAACGACGGTTTTTCGGGATTCGATCTTACGCTGGCCGACGTCGGTCTTACGGGCGGTGACCCGGACCTGTTTGTGAGCTACCATGCGACGCAGCTGGACGCGGAGAACGGGGTCCTTCCGCTGTCGTCTCCCTACGTGAACGTGAACCCATACGGCGACGTTGTCTGGGCGCGTGTGGCGAGCTTGGCGAGCAGCTGCTACGCGGTTGTCGCCCAGCCGTTGGAGGTCCGTGACCGTCCCGTTGCGGTTGCCCCGCCTCCGCTTCGCCTGTGCGACGACGCGGTTGCGGACGGTTTCACGGAGTTCGACCTGACGGTTGTGGTCCCGGTGGTCCTTGGCGGGATGGACCCGCTCGAGTTCGACGTTTGGTTCTACGAGGACCTTGGGGAAGCGCAGGCCGCGGGTGACGCCGCGCTGGTGTCGCCGGACTTTTCGCAGGCGATCTCCTCGCCCGGGTCCTACGTGAACCTTTCGGACCCCCAGACGCTTTGGGTGCTGGTGGTGGGCAACGCCTCGAGCACTTCGCCCAACAACGGTGCCTCGGGCTGTTACGACATCGTTCCCCTGGAGCTGTGGGTTGACCCGAACCCTGTGGACCTTGGCCCGTTCGAGTACCCTTTGTGCGACGACGGGCTGAACGGGAGCACGCTGACGGACCAGGTCTCTACCTTCGACCTGACGGTGGTTGACCCTCAGGCGACCGGTGGCGACCCGCTGCTTTTCGTGCTGTGGTACGAGAGCTACGCTGACGAGGCCGCGGACCTTCCGATCGCGGACCCGACGTCCTACCAGAACACCTCGAACTCGCAGACGGTCGTGGGCCGCGTGGAGAACGGCTTCGGCTGCCGTGTGCTGGTGACCCTTACCCTTACGGTGCTCCCGAACCCCTCGCCGAACGGTTCCCCGTCGCCCCTTGAGGAGTGCGACGACGACGACGACGGGATCGCCTCGACCTTTGTTTTGACGGACCGCGACGCGGAGATCATCGGGGGCGAGCCGGACGTCTCGGTGCTGTACTACCTGACCCCGGCCGCGGCCGAGGCGGGTGTTCCGGGGACGGAGCTTTCGTCCCCCTACACGAACACGGTGCCCGGCGGGGAGCTGGTCTGGGCCCGCGTGGAGTCGGACGTCCCCCCCGGGGTCCTTCCGTGCTACACGGTTGTCGGGCTTCAGCTGGTGGTGGTCCCGCTCCCGGCGGCCCCCGTGGAGGGCTTTTTGGACCCGTTCTTCGCCTGCGACGGCGACGGCGACGGGCTTGCGGGCTTCGACCTGGAGGTCCAGACGCCGTTCGTTGCGGGGGGGCAGGTCCCCCCGGGCTTCACGGTGGTGACCTACCACCTGAGCCAGGCGGACGCGCAGTCGGGGTCGAACCCGGTCGACACCTCGGTGCCCTACGTGAGCGGCGGGGGCGAGGTGCTCTGGGCGCGCCTTGGCAGC
>DJVA01000074.1 GCA_002440705.1 Flavobacteriaceae bacterium UBA6268
GCTCTTAGAGCGAATACCCATATTTAAGTCCCGAGCTACGCTTCAACAAGTTTTGCAAAAAGTACCGCGGGTGTTTTCCTTATTTTATGTTTTTCTGATGTTCACCATTTCTGGGCTTTTGTTTCGCTCGCAAAATATGACACAAGCGATGGTCTTACTGAAAAGAATTTTTACGTTTTCAATGGATGGGGCCCTAACCACCTTAATTGGTTGGAAATTGGGATATCTATGCTTTATGATCCTCGCCGAAATGCTTTTTCAAAATAAGGCCTTTCCCCTACAAAAATTGGAGGAATGGATGCCTAAACCCCTGCGGTGGGCAGTATATTACATCCTAATCTTTATCATTGTTCGTTATGCCGAACCCAAGGAAGCCTTTATCTATTTTCAATTTTGATGCAAAAAAAGTTTTTCATATCCATCTTGCTTTTTTTCCTTCCGGTCATCATGGGTTATACCTTGGTTGAATGGCTTACTCGTGGTATTCCTTCAACATATGCCATCAACCAAAAGGTTTTGGAAACAAAACCCAATTCTTTGGAAACCATTGTTCTTGGGTCGTCACAACTCATGAATGCTGTCAATGCCGAATGGATTTCGGTGCCTACCATCAATCTGGCATCGGGAAACCAACACCACGATACCGATTTCAAACTTTTACAGGGTGTATCCCCTCAATTGAAGCAGCTCAAAACCGTGGTGCTGGAAGTTTCCTACAGTCATTTTGAATTGCCCCACAACGGTCCCGAGTTTTGGAAAAACGCCGTTTACCTCGAGTATTACAATGTAAACTGTTACGAACGCTTTACCTATTTCAAGGATCGGTTGCTCTATCTTTCTAACCCTAGTGTTTTTTCTAGAGAGCTTGTCGACCATTATGTTAATGGGAAATATGCTCCTCAATTCAATGAAGCTGCATTTAATGCTGCTGATATGTACGGTCAGTTTGAACGCGAAAATTACGACCTGAAGACAATCAATGCGATGAAAACTTTCAAAATCAACACTACGGAAAACAGCCAGATTTTCAAAACAAATGCATCCCTTTACTTCAAGCTGCTAAAATACATTGAAAAGCAGGGTTGGAATGTGGTTATATGCACCACCCCAACCTATACCACATATCTGCATGCCCAAAACCCCAACATTCTAAAACGAAGGGACAGTATTTTAGAGGTGACCAAGATAAAATACCCCAATGCAAGATTTTTACTGAAAGAATCCGATACCCTAAATTACCAAATCAAGGATTTTTGGAACCAAAGCCACCTAAGTCCCTCCGGCGCCAAGAAATTTTCCCAATCCCTGGATTCGTTGCTCCATACCATGCGCTAACGGGTACTTCGCACTTTGTCAAAATAGATCTTGGCGGCCCTTAAAACTTTGGGGGCCAAAATAATGGTTGCGATCATGGTGGGAACTGCCATTAATGCAAAAAAAGTGTCGATGATGTTGATGATGGTCTTTAAATTGGCTGTAGCTCCCAGCACCACACTCCCAATGTAAAAAATATTGTAATACTGTTTCCTATGGGCTCCAAACAGGAACGACATGCACTTAGTCCCATAATAAGAATACGAGAAAAGGGAAGAAATACTAAAAACAGCCACACAAACCATTAGCCCGTACTTTCCAATGGTAGGAAATGTGTTTTCGAATGCCGTAGCGGTGAGGCTCACCCCGTTGGCATCACTGGTCTGCCAAACCCCTGTCACCAAAATGGCAAGTGCTGTTAACGTACAGACCACCAAGGTATCGATGGCTGGACCCAACATGGCCACCAATCCTTCGCGAATGGGCTCGTTGGTTTTTGCTGCGCCATGCGCCATGGGAGCGGTACCAATACCCGCTTCATTTGAAAAAGCCCCACGACGGATTCCCAGCAAAATGAGACCACCCACCATGCCTCCCAGGAAAGCATCTCCTTTATAAAAGCTGGCTGAAAAGGCATCTGTAAAAATGAGTTTTAAATAGTGCGGAACCGTTTCATGGTTTGCGAAAAGAATAGCCAAAACCAAAACGAAATAAAGCACTACCATGGTAGGCACCAATTTCTCTGCCGTTTTGCTAATACGTGAAAGGCCTCCCAGTATGACTATTGCTGTGAGCAATGCTAAAAGCAAACCGATGATCAGATTGGATACAAAACCAAATGAAAGGCCTGCGGGCTCCAATAAAATTCCATCGATGGCTTGGGTAAGTTGGTTCACGTTAAAAATAGGAAGGGCGCCAATTAAACCGGAAATGCTAAACCAAATGGCTAAAAACACCCAACGTTTCCCCAATCCCTCACGAATGAAATACATGGGGCCGCCTTGTAAGTTGCCTTCACTGTCTTTTCCCCTGAAAAGAATGGCCAAGGTAGCTGTAAAAAATTTGGTCGACATCCCAACTACTGCACTCACCCACATCCAAAAAACTGCCCCAGGACCACCAATAACGATGGCAACCGCTACTCCAGAAATGTTGCCCATGCCCACGGTAGCGGACAATGCCGTAGTTAGTGCCTGAAAGTGCGTAATTTCACCTTCATCATTTTCGTCGTCATACTTGCCCCGCAGTACTTCAATGGCGTGGAATAGATAACGAAACGGCAAAAAACCACTCCGCACCAAGAGGTAGCACCCTCCCCCTATCAATAGGATTAATAGTGGTAATCCCCAAGCGTAGGATGCTATTATATCTGAATAGGTTTCCAGGATTTGGTGCCACTTCATGGAAGTTCCGGTTAAGTTTCTTGCAAGTTATCATTTTAAAATTCAAGACAAATCATTTTATTTGTACCGAATGAAAAACTTACTAACCGCTTTCATTTTTTCGTTAGCCCTTGCAATGGGGGCACAAAACAGGAACTCAGGGCTCTCTGACTTTGTGGTAACTCCCGAATTTATGTTGGGGATATCGGCAGAAGCCAACGACTTTTTTCCGGAACGGGACCTACAAAAACAATTTGTTATTGGGTTTGCCCGAAAGCACGATCACAACCCCCAAGAATGGACCTATTGGCTCAATGCCCCAAAAACGGGGATCAATTTTGGGTATACCGATTTAGGTAATTTTGAAAAGCTGGGTGCCGCCATTTCCGTTATGCCCTTCATTGAATTTGATGCCCTCGGAAAACGCAGAAAGCGCATGAGTATCATGGCGGGAATGGGCGTTTCCTACTTTAATGTGAAGTACGATCCCGTTGATAATTTTTTCAATCAAGGGGTTACAACAGACCTCACTTGGTCTTTCCGGGCTAGTTTCTTTTACAAACTCCTAAAAACCCAAAAAGTGGATTACCGGTTGGGGTTGGTGTACTTCCATCATTCGAATGGTCATACACGCTTGCCCAACCAAGGACTCAATTCATTTTTGGTTAGTCTTTCAGCGGATATCAAAAATCCATACAACCTTTCACTAGAAACCAAAGAAGGAAAGGAAGCTCCTGCCAAAAGCCGCTATGATTACTTTTCCTTTCGATTGGGCTCTGGCCGAAATGTTTTTGCACTGGCGTTCAATGACAAGCAAGGTGTTTATACCGCTGCCGCGGAATACGGGAGGGTTTACAATAAAACCTATAAATTAGGAATTGGTTTTTACTACCGTTTTTACGAGCATTATTACAATTATATCAACGACAACGAATCCATAGTTCAGGACGGGAAGGAATTTGAATCGTACCGCGCACATCCTTGGTGGAATGCATCGAATTTGAACGTATATGCAAACTGGGAATTTTTGTTGAACCATGTGGGGATTGATTTCCAAATCGGCCTAAACCTCTTCAAGCCTGGCTACAAAATGGATTGGCGCATCAACGAAGGCTGGGACTATCCCCCACGAGAGATCCCCGACAATTGGGTATTTGGGGAATACAGCACCAAATACCATCTTAAACAACTGATTTCTGCCCGTATGGGATTAAAATATTACCTCTTTGGAACGGATGGGGTGCCTAAACACAACCTTTTTGTGGGGGCGCACATCAATGCCAATTTGGGGCAAGCCGATTTTACGGAGCTAAGCTTGGGCTATGTGTATCGTTTTATAAAAAAATAAACCTCCCATTTAAAGGAGGTTTACTACTAATTTCTAGTACAGAATTACTATTCGATTAGCATTCTCTTGGTATCGATTCTTTTTCCGTCAAGGTATAATGTGTACAAATAAACACCTGAACTTAAGCCACTGCGACTAAAGTCGACACTGCCTTCTCCCACTTGATTGATTGGAATTCTTTTCAAAATCTGTCCCGTGGTGGTGGTAAGCACAATTTCCGCTTTGTTGAATTCAAATGGAATGTAGTAGCGAATGTTTGTGATCTCACTGTACGGATTTGGAGCATTTTGAAATAAATACGGGCTATTGGGGTCTGTAAAATCATCAACAGGCAATTGACAAGCACAAGATTCCAGAAACTCTACCCTTGCGATGAGATCGTCTATTTGAATTTGCTGATTTGCATTTTCGACTTGCAAAGGAATTAAAATTGAAGCTAAATCCACTTGAATGAAATTTGCATTTTCAATCTGAAGCTTCAAGGTTGTGCCTGTAAGAGAGAATTCGATAATGTTTTGATTGTCGGTATTGTCCAAATAACCGGAAAGATCCACGCTTCCCCCATCCTCTAGGTTCAAAATATTGCCCGAAAGGGAAATCTGTTGGTCGTCAGTACCGGGGTTGTTGAAAACGGAAAGGTCCACATCCTCTGATGTTCCTCCGGAGATACCGATGGTTAGTATATTTCCGGCCAGTCCCGAGCCCGAAATGTTTTGATTGTCCGTATTGTCCAAATACCCGGAGAGGTCTACGCTTCCCCCATCCTCTAGGTTCAAAATATTGCCCGAAAGGGAAATCTGTTGGTCGTCGGTCCCCGGGTTGTTGAAAACGGAAAGGTCCACATCCTCTGATGTTCCTCCGGAGATACCGATGGTTAGTATATTTCCGGCCAGTCCCGAGCCCGAAATGTTTTGATTGTCCGTATTGTCCAAATACCCGGAGAGGTCCACGCTTCCCCCATCCTCTAGGTTCAAAATATTGCCCGAAAGGGAAATCTGTTGGTCGTCGGTCCCCGGGTTGTTGAAAACGGAAAGGTCCACATCTTCGGAAGTTCCACCAGAGATGCCGATGGTCAGTATATTTCCAGCCAGTCCTGAGCCCGATATGTTTTGGTTATCGGTATTGTCCAAGTAGCCAGAAAGATCTACGGTTTGGGTAGCAACCCCATCGTCTTCCAATGACAACTCGAGGTTGTTCCCATTCAACTGAAACACGTCAGCCACTTGGTTGTCTGTGTTGTCCAAATAGCTAGAAAGGTCTACCGTTTGTGTGGCAACCCCATCATCTTCCAATGACAACTCGAGGTTGTTCCCATTCAACTGAAACACGTCAGCCACTTGGTTGTCTGTGTTGTCCAAATAGCTAGAAAGGTCTACCGTTTGTGTGGCAACCCCATCGTCTTCCAATGACAACTCGAGGTTGTTCCCATTCAACTGAAACACGTCAGCCACCTGGTTGTCTGTGTTGTCCAAATAGCTAGAAAGGTCTACGGTCTGTGTAGCAACCCCATCATCTTCCAATGAAAGCTCGAGGTTGTTCCCATTTAGTTGAAATACATCAATAGTTTGGTTGTCTGTATCAACAAGGCCCCCATTCCAGGTAGTCCCATCCCAGGTATATAATTGTTGGTCTTCGGTATCGTAAACAATCACACCCACTTGGCCAGCCCCCAGGGCCGTTCCAAGCGCTGTGCGTTGCGCATTGGTAAGCCGATTCAGCTGTAATCCTTTGTTATTCGCTCTTAACTCTACAGAAGCGTTTGGATTTGAAAACCCGCTGTTTGTATTCAATCCAATTCCCACATTTCCTACTGAACCTATGGTTAGCGCTCCTCCTTGGGTATTTCCTTGAATCCTAAAAGGCAAAGCACTGGCATTGGTTACATCCCTTATAAAAAAGTTTGTTTCATTGGCAGCAACATCCCAAGTGTGCGCTGGATAGCCGCCCGAAAGATCTTGTTCCAGACGGATCCCAGGAGTGTCACCATCGGTTATTTGCAATTCCAATACGGGATTGGCAGTACCAAGCCCTACGTTTCCACCATTGCTGCTGAGTACTAAGGCATTGTTTCCTGAACCTGCTTGTACACGAAAGGGAACATTTCCGGCAGTCACATCATCGATACTGAAATAATTCGCCCCTCCATTGTTTTGGTCATTGGCAGTCAATCGCCAATCATTGGAAGGAAAAGCACCGGTGGTACTCGTGTCCCAAAAATAAATCCGAAGGTTGTTTTCGGCAAGGACAAAGGTATCTGCCCCATAATTGTGGTTGTTGGGGATGTCTACCCCAATCCCTAAAGAACCTGTAATTTCAGAATTACCGGAATGGACAATTGTGCGCTGTGGCACATCTTGATCGTCAAGGGAATAATCGGGCATGTTTTGTGCAAGTCTTGCAAAGGGTGTTTGTGAAAAAGCACCAATACTAAACGCACAAACTAAAATAGTCGGAAGTAATACTTTGAATTTCATGAGAACATCATTTGATTTAATTAGACTAACAAGGTAATCAAATTATCCTCAAGGTGTTCTTCCACTTACGTTAATTTAAGTGTCTGTGTACGTGATGATACTATCATTCGGTAAGTTTGTAGGATAAACTTTACAAGACGCAGCTTTCACAGGTCTAAGCTCCAATTCCTGGGACCTGGGAAGCACTAGTTTAGGCAATACAATTTCGTAGTACTCAGTCTAATAAAGGCTCAGAGTAACGAGGAAAGGTAATCGCGGACATTGGTTTCGATCCGTTCCTCAAGATTGGAGACGTCTGCTTTAAAGAAAGGTTCGCCCGTAATGTTTTCGTAGAGTTCGATGTAGCGTTCCGATACCGTTTCGATGTAGGCATCCGTCATGTTTGGAACTTTCTGGCCTTCCTTTCCTTGGAATCCGTTCTCAATAAGCCACTGCCTTACAAACTCTTTGGAAAGCTGCTTTTGAGGTTGTCCTTTTCGCTGCAATTCCTCATACCCTTCGGCATAAAAATAGCGGGAGGAGTCTGGGGTATGGATTTCATCGATCAACACGATGCCCCCATCTTTATTTTTTCCAAATTCGTATTTCGTGTCCACCAATATCAGGCCTCGTTCGGCTGCAATCTCACTACCCCTCTTGAAGAGCATGCGGGTGTATTTTTCCAATTGAAGGTATTGCTTTTCAGAAACTAGCCCTTTTTCAATGATTGCTTCCCTTGAGATATCCTCGTCATGAATCCCTTTATCCGCCTTGGTTGATGGGGTAATGATGGGTTCGGGAAACGCATCATTTTCGTTCAAACCCCCTGGCATAGGGACGCCACAAAGTTCGCGTTTACCTGCTTTATACTCACGTGCTGCATGCCCACTTAAATAGCCACGTATCACCATCTCTACCTTGAAGGGTTCACAGGCCATGCCAATGGCCACATTGGGATCTGGAGTTGCAATCAACCAGTTTGGGACCAAATCTTGGGTATCCCGCATCATCTTAGTAGCGATTTGGTTCAAAATTTGCCCTTTGAAGGGGATTCCTTTAGGCATTACCACATCAAATGCACTAAGACGATCGGTGGCGATCATGATCAGAAGGTCGTTTTCCAAAGTATAGACTTCACGGACCTTCCCCTTGTAAACACGCTTTTGACCTGGAAACTGATAATTTGTATTTGTTAGGGTACGCATCAGTTATGATTTTCGATGGAATTGTAGGCTGAAATGATTTTCTTCACCAATCGATGCCGAATAACATCCTTATCGTCCAAATAAATCATCCCTACTCCATCCACATCCTTTAGGATGAGAAGAGCTTCCTTCAATCCAGAAGTTACCCTGCGAGGCAAATCGATTTGCCCTGGATCGCCAGTAATCATAAATTTGGCGTTCTTGCCCATACGCGTCAGGAACATCTTCATTTGGGCGTGGGTCGTGTTTTGGGCTTCATCCAAAATCACAAAGGCATTGTCCAAAGTGCGGCCCCGCATAAACGCCATGGGTGCAATTTGAATGATTCCTTTCTCCAAGTGAGACTCCAACTTTTCATGAGGAATCATATCGCGAAGCGCATCGTAGAGCGGTTGCATGTATGGGTCTAATTTTTCTTTGAGGTCGCCCGGCAAAAAACCAAGATTTTCACCAGCTTCCACTGCAGGGCGTGTTAAAATAATCCTCCGAACCTGTTTTTCCTTCAATGCCTTTACCGCTAAGGCTACGCCGGTATAGGTTTTTCCTGTACCTGCAGGCCCCACGGCAAACACCATGTCGTTCTTGCCCATCATGTCTACCAATTTTCGTTGATTTGCTGTTTGGGCTTTGATGATGCGGCCATTGATCCCGTGCAGCAAAACCTTGTCACCGCTAGCTGGGGTTTCGTAGTCTTCTTTGCTCTCGCTGGAAAGTACCCGCTCGATGGCATTTTCATCCAATCGATTGTACTTGGCAAAATGGTTGAGAATCCCATTGAGGCGGTCGTCAAATTCCTCCAATTCATCTTCGTCCCCAAAAGCCGTAATACGGTTGCCTCGTGCTACAATCTTCAATTTTGGGAAATGTTTTTTGATCAGTTCGATGTTTGCGTTTTGGTCTCCAAAGAAATCCCTTGGGCTGATTTCGGTGAGTTCGACTATGAGTTCGTTCAAAAGAGGAAACGTTTGAGGTGTTAAAATACTTGTGTAAATATAGTTTTTCTACTCACAAAAGTACCGTATTTTTGTGCGAGTTGTTTTAACAAAATATCAACAATTGTAACCCATGCCCATAGTTACCCTTACAACCGATTTTGGAGAGAAAGATCACTATGTTGGTGCGGTAAAAGGGGCGATCTATTCGGAATTGGATTCGGTTCGGATTGTTGATATATCCCATTCCATTTCCCCGTTCCACATTACCGAAGCAGCCTACATTATCCAAAACGCCTACCATAGTTTCCCCAAAGGCACCATCCATATCATTGGGATCGATAGCGAATTGAATCCCGAAAACCGACACATTGCAGTGGCTTTGGATGGCCACTATTTTATCTGTGCCAATAACGGCATTATTTCGTTGCTCGCTTCAGAAGTGCGCCCCGAGAAAATTGTTGAAATCAACATTCACGACCGGGTGGAAAGCAATTTCCCGGTTTTGGATGTATTCGTGAAAGTAGCCTGCCACATTGCCCGCGGCGGCACGTTGGAAGTAATTGGCAAATCCATCGACACGGTTAAGGAATTGAAGGGCATCCGACCTGTGGTCAATTCCGAAGCTAACCAAATTATCGGAAATGTGATCTACATCGACAATTACGGCAATGTAATCAGTAACATTACCAAAAAACTCTTTGATAAAATTGGCAAAGGAAGAAATTTTAGGATAGCGGCGCGTACGGCCAATTTTTCTAAAGTATACGATAGTTACAGCAAGGCCATCAATTTTGATTTGCCCCCGGAAAGGCGGGAGGAGGATGGTAAAAAGTTGGCTCTGTGGAATTCGTCCCTATACCTCGAATTGGCCATTTACAAAAGCAATCCCAAAACCGTGGGCAGTGCTTCTACCCTGTTCGGACTGGAATATTGGGATACCATCACCATCAATTTTGAATGATGTTCACAAGAATTGTAAAAATGACTTTTAGACCGGAGACGATTCCTACTTTTTTGAATAATTTTGAAGAGGTGAAGGAAAGGATTCGTTCCTTTGATGGATGCGTGTTCCTGGAACTCTACCAAGACCGGCAACGATTGGAAGTTTTTTTTACCTACAGTAGGTGGCAATCAGAAGCCCATTTGGAAGCCTATCGCAACAGTGAACTGTTCCAGAAGGTTTGGGGACAAACAAAGCCGTTGTTTCAAGAAAAAGCGGCAGCATGGAGCGTGAACACCTTACACCATTTGCCTTAATTATGGATTTGATTAAAACCACATCATCAAACAAAGATTTTGTAAAACTGGTTTCCCTCTTGGATGCCGATTTGGCAAAAAGGGATGGCGACGAACACGATTTCTATGCACAGTTTAATGGAATCGATACCTTGCAGCATGTGGTGGTAGGGTATCTGGACCATCAACCCATTTGCTGTGGGGCCTTCAAGCCCTACGATGCCCATGCTGTTGAAATTAAGCGCATGTACACCCTTCCTGAACATCGTGGCAAAGGATTGGCCGCCCAGTTACTGCGCATCCTCGAGCTTTGGGCCAAAGAGTTGAAATACCACCATACGGTGTTGGAAACCGGCAAAAAGCAACCGGAAGCCATTGCCCTCTACACCAAAAGCGGTTATGTACAAATTGCCAATTATGGGCAATATGCGGGGGTGGAAAACAGTTTATGCTTTCAGAAAAACCTCGATTAATGTACGCACTCATCAAAAGGGAAATACAAAGTTTTTTTGCCTCTCCCATGGGTTACCTGGTGATTGGCGTGTTTCTTACCATCAATGGATTGTTCCTCTGGGTTTTCAAGGGCGATTTCAATATTTTCGACCATGGCTTTGCCGACCTTGCCTCCTTTTTTGAGCTGGCCCCGTGGGTGTTGCTATTCTTGATACCGGCGGTCACGATGAAATCGTTCAGCGATGAAAAACGCATGGGCACCATGGAACTTCTCCTCACCAAACCGCTTTCGCTTAGAACCATTGTATTGGGGAAATACCTTGGGTCACTGCTATTGATACTTATGGCCCTACTGCCCACAGTACTCTATGTGTTTACCATTTCGGATTTGGGAAATCCCCCCGGGAACTGGGATGTAGGCAGTACCTTGGGGTCCTATCTGGGGCTTGTTTTTTTGGCTTTGTCCTATACGGCTATGGGTGTTTTTGCTTCGTCGCAGACGGAAAACCAGATTGTGGCTTTCATCCTTGGATTGTTGTTGTGTTTTTTGGTGTATTATGGATTTGAAGGCCTCTCGAGCATTGGGATTGACCTTGCTTATTTGGGGCTCCAATACCATTTCAAGAGCATTTCCCGTGGGGTTCTAGACACTAGGGACTTGATCTATTTTACGAGTGTGGCCGTATTGTTCCTGATTTTAACTTCCATTAACTTGAAGAAACGCTGATGCACCAGACGAAAAAAAATATAAGGCTCCTGGTTGTTACACTTTTTGTGTTGCTTCTTCTGAACCTTATTGGGCAGCGTATCTTCCATCGGTTCGACCTTACGCAGGACCACCGTTATACCCTATCGGAAGCCGCCAAGAATACCCTCCTGGAGGTCGAATCCCCCATTACCGTGGATGTTTTCCTAAAGGGAAACCTTCCGCCAGAATTCCAACGGTTGCAACTGGAAACCGAGCAGTTGTTGGAGGAATTTGCCCTGTCCAATTCCAACGTGCAGTTCCAATTCATCAATCCATTGGACCCTGCCGAGGATCAGGCAGCACTGCAACAACAAATGATCGACTTTAACCTGCGCGGGGCCCAAGTGGAAGTCCGCGAAAATGGCAAAATAAGTACCGAAATGGTCTATCCTTGGGCCCTTGCCTATTACAACGGCCAAACCGTAGCCATCCCGCTACTCAAAAACCAGTTGGGGGCCACTAGCGAGGAGCGTGTTAACAATTCCATTCAAAACCTGGAATATGCATTTGCAGATGGCTTCGGCAAATTAACCCAACCCAAAAGAAGAAAAATTGCCGTGCTGAAGGGCAATGGCGAACTGGAAGACCGTTACCTAGCCGACTTCCTTACGACCCTTCGCGACTATTATTACATTGGGAAATTCACCCTGGATTCGGTGGCCATCAATCCCCAAAAAACCTTGGAAGAACTTCAGAAATACGATCTGTTGATTGCTGCACAGCCTAGAGTTCCTTTTACGGAAGCCGAAAAATACACCCTGGACCAATTTACCATGAAAGGTGGAGCATCGCTGTGGCTCATGGATGCTACGGCCCAACAATTGGATACCACCAGCGGCAATGCAGTGGCCTTTGGGGTGGATTTGAACCTAAACGATTTCTTCTTCAAATACGGGGTACGTATCAATCCCGATTTGGTAAAAGACGTTTATGCGGCCCCCATATCCCTGGCCAGTGGCGATGGCAACGATACCCAATACAGCAAGTACCCCTGGCTGTATAGCCCTTTATCTTCGAGTGCCAATAATCATCCCATTGTCACCAACCTGGAAGCGGTAAAATTTGATTATGCAAGTGCCATCGATACCTTACCAAATAGCATCCACAAAACTATTTTGCTGAGTACCTCCCCTCTTTCGCAAGTGGTGGGATTGCCTACTGAAATCAATATCAATCAGGAAATACCCAAGAACCTCAAGATTATGCAGGAAGGGCCCAATCCCAACGAGTTCCACAGTGGTGAAATCCCACTGGCGGTCTTGCTGGAAGGTACGTTTACTTCGGTCTACAACAACCGCGTGAAGCCGTTCCCCTTTGAGGGCGACCGCACTGAAAGTAAGCCTACCCGCATGATTGTAATCAGTGATGGGGATGTCATTAAAAACCAACTCGACCGGGGACGTCCCCTGGAATTGGGTTTTGACAAATGGACCAATGCGTTCTATGGCAACAAGGAATTTTTGCTGAACTCGGTGAATTACCTGTTGGACGACAGCGGACTTATAAACATTCGCAGCAAGAAAATTGCCATTCCGTTTCTGGACCCACAGCGCACTGCCCAGAAAAGAGGAACCTGGCAAGTAATCGATCTCTTGCTCCCATTGGGTTTGCTGGGACTGTTTGGATTTCTCTACCACTATTTCCGAAAGCGGAAATACGCCCGCTAGTTGTTAATAAGTTTGTTTTAGCAAACAAGCCATTTGGGATATATTTGTACTGGGCACACTTATAAAACGCCCTGTTGAAAGAAATTCTTATTGCATGAAATTTATTGTATCGAGTTCGTATTTATTGAAGCAATTGCAGGTGCTTGGGGGCATCATCAACAATACCAACACCCTACCCATATTAGACCATTTCCTTTTTGAACTGAATCAGAAAACTCTAAAGGTTTCTGCCTCCGACCTAGAAACGACCATCACTTCCACCCTAAACGTGGAAAGTGCCCAAAAAGGCTTGGTCTGTATTCCGGCACGCTTGCTGTTGGATACCCTTAAAACCTTTCCCGAACAGCCCCTCACCTTTACGGTAGAAGACAATCATACAGTGGAAATTAGTTCCAACAGTGGAAAATACGCCCTGGCCTATGCCGATGGGGAGGATTTCCCAAAAGCCATCCAATTGAAGGACCCTTCCTCCACCACCATCCAAGGAGATATTTTGGCTACGGCGATTAGCAAAACCATCTTTGCGGCAGGAAACGACGATTTGCGTCCCGTGATGAGCGGCGTGTTTTTTCAGTTTTCTACAGAAGGCCTTACGTTTGTCGCCACCGATGCCCATAAGTTGGTGAAGTACACCCGAAGCGACGTACAAGCTTCACAAACGGCAGAGTTCATCATGCCCAAAAAGCCTTTGAACCTTATTAAAGGCATCTTGGCAGGGAGCGAAGAGGACGTTACCGTGGAATACAATGACAGCAATGCCAAATTCAGTTTTTCGAATACCGAGCTGGTATGCCGATTGATCGATGGAAAATACCCCAACTACGAGGCGGTGATTCCTAAGGAAAACCCCAACAAGCTAACCATCGACCGCAACCAATTCCTCAATTCGGTGCGCAGGGTGAGTATTTTCAGCAATAAGACCACCCATCAAATACGGTTGAAGATGGCCGGTGCCGAACTGAATGTTTCTGCTGAAGACATTGATTACAGCAACAAGGCCGACGAGCGCCTTACCTGTGATTACCAGGGGGATGACATCCAAATAGGGTTCAATTCCCGCTTTTTGACCGAAATGTTGGGCAACCTTACCAGCGATGCCGTAACCTTGGAACTCTCCCTTCCCAACCGTGCGGGTATCTTAACCCCCGTGGATGGTTTGGACCAAGGCGAGGAAATCTTGATGTTGGTGATGCCTGTAATGCTCAATACCTAGTGCTTTTATAGCAAACTAACCAACCAAAGAAAGGGTCTGCCAAACGGCGGACCCTTTTGTATTAAATGCATGATGACATTTGGCAAGTAGTACGATGGGGTAGTAAATTCTAACTACTTATAAAACCACTTCAGTATGAAAACCTTAAAAACGCTCAGTATTCTAGTTATTACCTTAACCCTAATCATTTCATGCTCCAAAAAAGATGACGGCAGCGATACGGATGGTGCCTCCGAATTTTCCGCAACGCTTAATGGAGGGACCTATAACAATTTTAGTGCTACTTTAGGAAGTTATACCAGCAGTAGTGCCAACGGACTTACCATTGCCGTAGTGGATGCCAATGGAAATACCATCCGTTTGTTCATGAACACCACGGGAGGTTTTAACAGTGGTGCCACCAAAGAAGTTGGGAACATTGACGGTAACGGCTTCCAAACATCCGCCCTGTTTAGGGATGCCAACACACAGATTATCTACAATGCTGTTTCCGGTAGCCTAAGTATCACACAAAACAAAGAAAGCAACAATGATTCCAACAGTCGAGTACTTTCGGGAACTTTTAATGTAACTGCCAATTTTAATACTGGAACCCCGCTCACAATGGTGGGTACCTTTAAAAACATCGTCGTTTCCGGTTTGTAACAGGGCACCTACTTCCTAAAACCAAAAAAGGGACCTTCTGGTCCCTTTTTGTGTTTCTTTAGCTGATAAACCGTATCGTTCCAAAGTAACTGGGGTCTTCCCCGTTGCTGGCCCTAACGGCATTGACAATGGGCAGTACAAAGCCCACGATGCCCACAAAGATGAGTAAGAGGATGCCCGCTCCAAACAGTAAGATGCCCGGAATAGCGATGACGGTATAGAGTAACAGGCTTAACTGGAAATTGACGATGCTCTTGCCGTGTTCGTTCATACCTTCGACCTTATCCCGTTGGGTAAGCCACAGGATGAGCGGCACTACGAGTCCGCCGAAACCGGTAACATAGGTGAGCAACTGCGACAGGTGCGTGATGAGCAGCAATTGGTTGTCGGTGCGTTTGTGGGTTGGATTGATGACTTCCATGGTGTTGTGTTGTTGTTGTTTTTAGTGGTTTGCGTGTTATAGGTCGTGCTTTTGAGGGAAATGTTACGGAGGGGCCAATGAACAATGGTTTATAGGTGGAGTTATGGTGGGGTTATGGTGGG
>DJVA01000055.1 GCA_002440705.1 Flavobacteriaceae bacterium UBA6268
CGGATTATTACCTATTGTTTATTGCTATTTTTTATTGGGGTTGGTTCGCTCCCTCAAAAGAGGATAACCCACGGATAATCCATGGATAACCCATGGATAACCCACGGATGTCCCATGCACCACCAACCATTATCAATTGTTCATTGCTCATTGCTCATTGCCTTACACTTCATCCCCAAAATCCTACAATTCGGTTAGTTGCTTTTCGATAAGTCGTACACATCCCGCACCTTTGAACCATCAATCACAAAATCGAACGCCATGCACACCGTACTCCAATACCTCATGCTCCTGTTTACCGGCGCCCTCTTGCACGCACAAAATACCGTGGAAGTTACCAACACTCCCTACAACAGCCCCGAAGAAGCTGTTTGCAGTATCCAACTGTCCCAAAAAAATGACGCCCATACTGCCCATTTGGAACTTTGCAAAGAAGGGGACGTAACGTTGTGTCTTCTTCCGAAAAGGGAAGCAGCATCCTTTAATTGCGAACCTAAGCAGCAATGCTTTTTAGTTTGTTGCCTCTAAGCATTGGATTTGGACAACAACTTTTATACATTCACCAAACAAAACCATCACATGAAAAAAGTACTTTTTATTCTCGTTGCTTGTATGTCCCTTACCGTCTTCGCCCAAGACGGCAAATACGAAAAGGGCATGGCCAAGGCCTTCGAACTCTGGAAAGACGGACAGCCCTGGGAGGCTGCCAACCTCTTTGAACGCATCGCCCAGGCGGAGCCGGACAACTGGTTGCCACCTTTTTATGTGGCTCAGGTAAACGTACTCTACAGTTTCTCGGAAAAGGATGAAGAAAAGCTCACGGCCCAACTCAAAAAGGCACAGGACTTCCTGAATGATGCCAAGGCCCTTTCCAAGGACAACCCCGAAATCCTGGTCTTGCAGGCACAGCTGCACACCGCTTGGATTGTATTCGATGGGGCCAAGTACGGCATGACGCTGTCGCCCATCATCAACCAACTCTACGACGAAGCCTACAAACTGGAGCCCGGAAATCCACGGGTGGCCTTTGGCCGCGTGGAGTGGAAACTGGGCACTGCACGTTTCTTTGGACAAGACACCAAACCCTTTTGCGAAGAACTGAAGCAGGCCGTGGCCCTTTTTGACACCTACGAGACCAAAGGGGCATTTTATCCCAACGGGGGAGGGGACTACGCCCGCCAGTCGTTAGCACAAAACTGTAAGGAAGAATAATGCAATTTTTCAGGGAACTAGGAAAGGCTTTTTTTGTTGGGACGATGATCTTTCTCGTTGCCGGCATCATCCAGTACATCAATGGGGTGGAGATTAGCAGTGGTAAGGAATTGCTACAGTATTTCCTCTTTAACCAATTGTATTCGGTGACCCTCTATATGGTGAATGCCTATTTTTTTAATTTCCTGATGAACCGCTACAAAGGCGAATGGTTCAAGGGTCCCCACTTACTGCGGGGCATGCTGGGTACCGTAGTCATTTCGTTGGTCACCATCTTCATTATCCGATGGTTTATCCACGTGGTATGGTACGGCGAAACCTTCAGCGGGTTCCTAAACGGGGAGCAGCCCCGGTTCTATTACCTGGCCTTGCTCATTTCGGTGGTGGTCACCGCCATTTTCTACGGAATTTACTACTACCGCTTCACCCAAGAGCGAAAAGTAAAGGAACAAAAGATCATTGCCGGGACGGCCTCGGCCCAGTTCGACGCCCTGAAGAACCAATTGGATCCCCATTTCCTATTCAACAGCTTGAACGTCCTTACCAGCCTTATCGAGGAAAATCCCCATGCGGCGACTAAGTTCACAACTTCGCTCTCCAAGGTGTACCGCTACGTACTGGAGCAAAAGAACAAGGAACTGGTTACCGTGGAGGAAGAACTGCAGTTTGCCCAATTGTACATGTCGCTCATCGAGATGCGGTTTGAGGACAGCATCGTCTTTGAGGTCCCACAAACGCTCTCCAACCCCGAAGCCAAGGTGGTGCCATTGTCCCTACAGCTATTGCTGGAAAATGCCGTAAAGCACAACCAAGTTACCCCGCAAAACAAACTGCACATCCGTATTTATGAGGAAAACGGCAACTTAGTGGTGAAGAACAACCGCCAGCCCAAAACGGTAGTAAAAGAAAGCAGTGGGGTAGGGCTAAGGAACATACGCCAACGGTATTATTTATTGACCCAACGACCGGTGACGGTCGAGCAGAACGAAAAGGAGTTTTGGGTAGCTATTCCCTTGCTCACCAAAAAAGCAAACGTCATGAACACACAAACACAATACATTTCGGAAAAGCGCTATGAGCGTGCCAAAAAGCAGGTAGAGAACATCAAGGGTTTTTACATCCATTTCACCATTTATTTAATCATGGTGCCGGTATTCATCTACCTCAACATCATTTCCACATCCTTTCCGTGGGCCATGTTTCCAATCTTTGGATGGGGGATGGGGATTGCAGGACATGCCTTTGAAGCCTTCAACTACAACCCCATCTTGGGACGGAAGTGGGAGGAGCGTAAGATCCGGGAACTGATGGACAAGGATCATTAACAGTTGGGTAGTTCAGAATAACAATTCGGTCACTCTTATTTTAGATCGCTCAAATGCACAAGTACCTTTGCCATGCAAAACCTAAAAATCCAAACCATGGAATTCGACAGTAGGGAAAACAAATACCTTAGGGCCAAGGCCCAAGTAGCCGAGATGAAAAAATTCTACACCAGCCTCATGCTGTATGTAGTGTTCATGTGCTTTTTGGGAGCACTCAATTACTACACCAACCAATGGCGTTACATGTGGTTTTTATGGGCAGCCTTTGGATGGGGCATCGGACTCATCTTCCAAGCCCTCAAAGCCTTCAACTGGGCTCCTTTCATGAACAAAAGCTGGGAGGAACGCAAGATTAAGGAATACATGGAACGCGAAGAGCAACAAGACGAACAGCAACGATGGAACTAACGATGTATAGCAACCAATCGCACCATAACCAGTTCCTTAGGGCTCAAAAGCAAGTAAAACGACTGAAACACTTTTACCGGCATGTTGTGCTGTACATTATCATGGTCATCGCTTTACTACTGGTGCGGTATGTACTGCTTCCCAGAATGGACTGGATGCTGCCCGACAAGGGGTTTCAGGATTGGCTCTATTGGAATTTTGTACTATTTCCCGTGCTGTGGGGTGTTGCCCTGGCCATTCACGGTCTTACGGTATTTCGATGGGGCGCCGTCAAAAAATGGGAAGACCGAAAAATAAAGGAACTCATGGACGAAGAAAAAAACGATCAAAGCCAACTTTGGAATTAACACTATGGAATTCAACAACGACGATCCCTACAAACGCGCTCAGCGCAAAGTAAAGGAACTGAAAGGGTTTTATGCCCATGCTACGGTCTATATAATCGTAAACATTTTTCTGGTACTGTCCCAAATGGGCCTATTTAGTGGGAACTTTCACGTAGGGCTGCCGGTTTGGGGTTATTTCACCACGCCTTTCTTTTGGGGTATAGGCCTCTTTTTCCATGGCTTGATGGTCTTCAAGGACCGCATCCCGGTACTTCGAAACTGGGAAGAGCACAAAATCAAGGAGTTGATGGACCGTGAGGAAAAGGAATACAAAAATACTTTCAAGGATGACTATCTTTAAACCCCTTAAAGCCGAATTATCGCTATGGAAGTATTGATCATCGAAGACGAAAAACCCTCTGCACGACGCCTACAACGTATGTTGGAACGACAGGACGTTACCGTCAATCATTTGCTTCACAGTGTGGCGGAAGCCATTGAATGGTTTCAAGCAAACCCCCATCCCGACCTTATTTTCCTGGACATACAGTTAAGCGATGGATTGTCTTTTGAAATCTTTGACGTGGTAGACATTCAGAGTGCTATCATTTTTACAACAGCTTATGACGAGTACGCCCTTCAGGCCTTTAAACTGAATAGCATCGATTATTTACTGAAACCCATCGATGAGGACGAATTGGCCACCGCAGTGCAGAAATACCGTTCCAGGGCCCCAAAAGAGCAAAACGTACAGTTGAGTTTTGAAGACATCAAGAAGCTCCTCACCAACCCTGTAGCGCGGGAATACAAAAAGCGGTTTACTGCCCGGATTGGGCAACACATTAAAATGATACCCGTGGACGAAATTGAATGTTTCTACAGTGAAAACAAAGGCACTTATGCCCATACGTATGAGGGAAGGGACTATTTGTTGGACACTACCTTGGAACAGTTGGAGGATGAATTGAGTCCCAAGGATTTTTTCCGCATCAACCGGAAGTACTACATCAACATAAAGGCCATCAAGGATATTATTAGCTACACCAACAGCCGTTTGCAACTGAAGCTACAGCACTACACTGCCAACGACATTGTCGTGGCCCGGGAGCGGGTGAAGGATTTTAAGTTGTGGCTGGAGTAATCAAGACCCTTTGGGTTGCATGGTGAGGTTGATTTTAATTTCGCCATCTACGATCATCCTTACATAATAGATTTTATCGCGATACACCTCCATGTCGAAGGCAAATTGCAATGTTTCATTCCCTGGTTGTTGCTGCGGATTGTTATAGAGTTCCCGTACCAAAATATTAGCTTCGTCGAATAGGGCAATGGTTACGGCCCTTTCTTGGTGGAATGTAAATTTGAAACTTCCCTTGGCCGCTCTTTTAATCAGGCTGTTATCGCGGTAATTTTGACGGTAATCATTGGGGTTTCGCTCAGGAACCTGAAGGTCCATGAGGTCGGCCACATACGATTGTAGGTGTAGGGCCTCGGCTTCATCAAATCCGTTGATTCCTGTTAAGTCAGCAGTCTCCACCAAGGCCCAAACGGCATGCTGTCCCAAGGTGTTGAAATCTTTGCGCGCTTCGATTTCGGTGGTTAGTTTTTGAAGTTTCTCATCGGCCATTCCAGCAAGTCGATAGCTTACTTCTTCATTGAAACCTGATAGATTGGGCTCTATGCACATTCCATATACCGGAAGGGTTTTGGTTTCGTGTGGTTTTAAAGCGATGAGTTCCTCTTTGGTGATAACGATATCCTGGACCAGGGAGTCATTTGCCTTGAAAATCTGTCCGTTGGGAAGTGTGATGCGGATAGGTTTTGCCAATTGGTTTTTCAAAGTAAGGAGGATGGGTTTTTCGTAATGGGTACTCGCTGCATTTCCCTGTACCGAGAGTGTGACCGTGGTTTCCTCCAATGCTTGGCTAAGTGTGTAGGTGGGGTCTGGTGTAATGGTAGGAACGGATGAAAGGGTAATTCCAAAGAGAAAAAGGACAATGGTTTTCATAAAGAGGATTTATGAAAAAACGCAAGAATCAACTTGTTAGTATTTTTCAAGGGGAATCGTGAAAGAAGAAAAATTCTTGAAAAGGAACTGTTTAACTTACCTGAATCCCAAACCAATACCCTACCAAAGCCGAAAGTCCCATGGCAATGGTTCCCCAAAAAGTAATACGAAGCACCGCTTTTCCAACACTGGAGCCCCCGGTTCGCGCGGCAAAGGCCCCTAAAAAGACCAAGGCTAAGAGGGCAAAGGCATACTGGTAATATTCCATGGCATCTAATGGAAGGAAAATCGAAACCAAAAGAGGCAGGGCTCCTCCCATAGTAAAAGATGCTCCCGAGGCCAATGCCGCTTGAAGGGGTTTGGCCTGTGTCATTTCGTTGATGCCCAATTCGTCCCGCACATGGGCCTCCAAGGCATTGTGCTCGGTCAATTCTTTAGCCACCTGGAATGCGGTTTCTTTTTTAAGTCCACGTTCTTCATAGATCTGTGCCAGAATCTGTAGCTCCAATTCGGGCATTTCTTCCAGTTCCTGGCGTTCGCGCTCAATATCCGCTTTTTCCACATCGGTTTGGGAGCTTACCGAAACATATTCCCCAGCCGCCATCGAAAGCGCACCTGCAACCAATCCAGCGAGTGTAGCCAAGATAATGGGATCCCGAGTACTGCTGGCAGCGGCTACCCCTATGGCAATACTAGCCGTTGAAAGGATGCCATCATTGGCACCCAAAACCGAAGCCCTAAGCCAATTGCTTCGGTGGATGTAGTGCTTCTTCAGGTAATGGTCGATGTCGTGTTCCACAGGGAATGATTTGCTACTGCAAAGTACGAAATTGAAAAGATTTTTGCACGCTTAAACCTTATTCAAAAAAAAGAAAAGTCCCCTTTTTGGAATGATGGATGAGTGGGGAAAGGCGATAGGCCATTTCGATGTTTTTTTCAGTAAGGACTTCATGTACCGGACCTTTTGCCAAAAGCTTTCCTTGGTGCAACAACACCAATTGGTCTGCAAATTTTGCTGCCAGGTTCAAATCGTGAACCACTCCCACCACTACCAAAGGGTATTCCTTTAATAATTTTCGAAGCAGTTGCATGAACTGAAATTGGTAGTACACGTCCAAATAGGTGAGGGGCTCGTCTAAAAACAAGTAGCGGCAACCGGAATGTTCGGATTGGATAATTTGGGCCAATACCCTTGCAAAATGCACCCGTTGCTTTTCACCTCCACTTAGGGTGAGGTATTCGCGATCGCGAAAAGAAGCAATGTCAAAGAAGTTCATCGCTTCCTCAATGGCAGTGAAATCCACACCAGTAGGATGGCTCCTGAAATGGGGATAACGCCCCATCATTACTACTTCATGTACTTTCATCGGAAATGACAGGTCGATGTTTTGCGAAAGCACTGCTCTGCGAGTGGCTAATTCGGGGAGTGAATGCGTTGTAATCGACTTATTTTCGTATAAAACCTTTCCTTGCTTTGATGGAAGTTCTCCACTCAAAAGTTTGATGAGCGTCGATTTACCCGCACCATTGGGTCCAAGAATCAAGTGTAGCTGACCTGGGGGGAAGTCGGCCGAAAAGTCTTCCAAAAGCGCTTTCTGTCCAATGTGGTATGCAATATGTTCAACTTTCAACATGGATTAGAAGAAATAGTTTTTTTTCCGAAGCAAAAAGATAAAGATGGGGACTCCAACAATCGAGGTGACAATCCCGATAGGCAGTTCGGCAGGTCGCAGGGCCATACGCGCCAAAAGATCGGCTGCGGTAAGTAACAACCCACCCATGATGGCACTGTTGACGATCAAGAATCGATGATCAGAACCTTTAAGGATGCGCAACAAATGCGGAACAATAAGTCCCACAAAACTGATGACACCCACAAAAGCAGTAGCCACGGCAACCAGAATGACGTTCACCAGCAGGATACGCCATTTGAGTTTTCGAATGTTGACGCCTAAGAACTGTGCTTCCTGTTCTCCCATCATCAAGGCGTTAAGGTGTTTGGCATACCGCAATGCGATAAGGATACATCCGATGGTGGAAATCCCTACGATGACAACCGAATTCCAATTGGCACCACTCAGGGTTCCTAAATTCCAGAAAACGATGGAACGGGCCTGAGGGTCCCTGGCTATGTAGCTTAAAAATCCCACGCCGCTTAAAAACAAGGCGTTGATGGCGATGCCCGTGAGTAACAGGGTAACGATGGTACTTTTCCCGCTGCGTTTGGATTGTGCCAATACAAAAACCAAAAAAGTGGCACAAATGGCTCCGACGCAGGCCGCCAATGGTAACGTCCACGGACCGGTATTGAAATGGAAGGTCGCTCCCAAGGCATAGTACAGGGCAGCCCCAAAGGCGGCTCCACAGGAAGTACCCACCAATCCGGGTTCAACTATAGGATTTCGGAATAATCCTTGCAACAATACTCCACCTACGGCAAGGCTAGCCCCCACCAAGAGGCAAAGGAGTACCCTAGGAAGCCGAATCTCCATAAAAATTCGTTCGTTCAAAGCAGTGGATTCGGTACCTGCAAAGGCGTGCCGAAGCGACTGAAATACCTCCTCCAGCGACAATTGAACCGCACCATACCGCACTGAAAACAAAGCCACCAACAGGGTAAGACCTATAAGGGCTGGAAGCAGGACGGTAGCACTTTTAATACGCTGTTTCATGCTTGTGAATCAATTCTTGCAATAAAAGCACATTGTCTCCAGTTCGGGGGCCAAAATAGACGAGGTCGTGTTCTTCCACCCGGTACACCCGTCCTTCCTGAAAAGCCTTGGTAATACTAACCCCCGGTAGGGAGGAAATGTTTTCCAAGCTCCCCAAACGGTCGTAGCCAAAATCGGTCAATAAGATGACCTCTGGATTGGACTGTGCAATGATTTCCGGGGAAAGTTGCATCATCCCACGTTCCCCCTCCACGGCCATGGTACCGCCGGCCCAGCGAATCATCTGTCCTGCGTTGCTGTTTTGGGTCATGACCAGATAAATGTTGGAAGCTTGTCCAAAGTGGATGATCAATACCCTTGGAGTCGTGGTGAATTGCACGGTATTTTCAAGGGCCTTTTCCATGCTTTTGCCGAGATAGGCACACAACGAATCGGCACGGGTTTCTTTGTGGAAGTAGCGACCCATTTCGCGAATCAGGGAATCGGTTCCGGCGATGGTACGCCCGTACTGTCCAAACTGTTTCATTGGGATTTCCAATTGTTTCAATTGGGCCACCACATGCTCGGGACCAATGTTGTTGTCTTCCAAAATGAGGCTGGGCTTCATGGCTAGGATGGCCTCGGCGCTCAATGCCCGATGGTAACCTATGGTAGGTAGTTCTTTGATTTCGGGTGGAAAAGTACTGGAAACGTCCACGGCCACAAGGTCTTCTTGGGCCTCCAAGGCATAGATGATTTCACTGTATTGTTTTGAGATGCAAACAATCCGCTCTTGATGGTCCGCTTTTTGGTCTTCCTTGCCAAACCTTCCGCAGGAATTCATCCCTATCAAAAGAAGCATTACAATGATGGTTCTCATTAACATTTCAAAAAGTTTAAAAGGCGGTTGCAGGAATGGCAGTTCAAAATT
>DJVA01000093.1 GCA_002440705.1 Flavobacteriaceae bacterium UBA6268
GGAGTAGTTTTTTTGTGGGATGTTGGGGGAAGGTTTATCTTTGTTTTCCACAATGAGATTTTTTGAAACCACTCCTGTCCATAGTATTGTTTTTGACCTTCGCAGCCAGGCCTGTTTATAACGTGGGTTTTATCCTGTATTATGAACTGAACCTGGATTACATTGTGGCCAATTACTGTGTGAACAAAGACAAGCCCGAATTGAAGTGTAATGGGAAGTGCTACTTGATGCAGCACCTGCAACTAAAAGAAGCCTCCAAAAAGCAAGAAAAGGATTCGGAAAAGGCACGTTTGGTGGAGGCTTTTTATCCCCTTTATTTTCATGTTGCTTCGCAACCACTTCCAAAGGTATTCTTTGTAACTATTTTGGAACATCAATGGAAGTTTCAATTGCATCCAACCCATCCCTATTTGGAAAAAGTGACCCCGCCACCCAAAGAACGCTTGCTTTTTAATTCCTAATAGTTCCCAGAGGCCTGTTTGCCTTTGGGGTATTGTATTTTATTCCATTTAAAAAGTTAAGAAATGAAACAAATTGTATTGGCACTTTGTGTGCTGCATACGGTGTTGCTTTTTGGGCAGGATACCCTTGAAGTGGCATCCAAATGGTCGGGAAACAGACCCGACGGACATGCTCCCATCTCGGTAATGGGAGATCATGTACACGGAAAAGGTGGGTTTATGCTCTCCTACCGTTACATGTCCATGAACATGGAAGACTTGCGCAAGGGAAATGACGATGTAAGCGTTCCAGAGGTTTTGGAAGCCTATATGGTGACCCCTGTAAAAATGCCGATGCGAATGCACATGCTGGGGGCCATGTATGCCCCGACCGATCGCCTTACCCTGATGGGAATGGTATCGGTAGTTTCCATGGAAATGGATCACATTACCCGTATGGGCATGACGTTTACTACGGAATCTTCCGGATTTGGTGATGTGCAGTTGTCCGGGCTTTACAAGTTTTTCAATAAAAACCATCAGGTCTTCCATGGCAAGTTGGGTTTATCCCTTCCAACGGGAAGTATCCAAGAAACCGACGTTACCCCAGCCTCGAGCCCCGATGCGGTGATTTTGCCCTATCCCATGCAATTGGGGAGTGGAACGTTGGACCTTAGTGCGGGACTTACGTACCTTTGGCAGGATGAAAACCTCTCGGGAGGCCACCAGTTGAACGGGTTGTTCCGTACGGGGAAGAATAACAAGGACTACCGATTAGGGAATCGTTATGGACTGCAGAACTGGGTAGCCTATAAAGTTTTGGACTGGCTTAGTTTTTCAGCTAGGGTAGAAGGGTTGCTGGTTTCTAAACTGGAAGGTGCCAATCCCGATTTAAACCCCATGATGGTTATTACGGCCGACACAGCCAATTTTGGTGGAACCTATGTTAATGGAGGCTTGGGCTTTAATGTGTATGTGCCCAAGGGAGCTTTAAAAAACATGCGGTTTGGTTTTGAAATTGCACAGCCCTTGCTACAGGATGTGGAAGGCGTTCAATTAAAACGGAAAGAAAGCCTTGTGGGTGGGGTGCAATACGCCTTTTAATTTTGTAATTTTGGGTGGCGGATGTTCCGCCACCTATTTTTAAAACCAAATAACAATGAAAAAACTCCTATTTGTATGGATAATGGCCCTTGCTTTTGTGGCCTGTAAAGAAAAAGAAACCAAAACCGAGCCCGAAGGGCCTACTCAGATGCAGCAGGTAATGGCGGTACACGACGAATTGATGCCCAAGATGTCCACCATCGGGGAATTGATTGGGAAGATTGAGGCCAACATCGATTCTACCAACGTGGATTCGGTGAAGGTAAAAGCTGTAACTGATTTGAAAGCTGCCAACAGGAGTATGATGACCTGGATGAAGGATTTTGGCAACGCCTTTGAAACCGATGAAATCATGAACGGGGCGCCGCTTTCCGAAGACAAGCAAAAGACTTTGGATGCTTTTGAAAAAAGCGTGAACGAACTGAAAGCGCAGATGGATGGAGCTATTGAAAATGCCCAAGGCGCTATGCATTAAGCCCTTTTAAGAAATGCTTAAGAATGGGGCAGCCACGGGTTGCCCCTTTTTTTGTACTTTTGTGTTATGAAGCAATTGGCGTCGCTCTTTTTATCGGTACTGATCCTGCTAAGCAGTACGGGAATTACTTATGCCCGCCACTATTGCTTGGGGCATGAGATGCTGGCCAAGGTCACCTTGGGAGAGGAACCGCTTTCCTGTGGCATGGCGATGCCCGTTTCTGCTTGTGGAGACGAACTGCAAGCCCCCCATGGTTGCTGTTCCAACGACTACCTGAAGGTGGTTACCGACCAGCAGTTTGCCAAGGTGGCTTTCAATTTTAATTTCGACGTGCAGTGGTTGCCAACAGTTCCTGTCGTCCTTGCGGAGCCCCAAGTTGTTTTTATAGCCACACCCAGTACGCAGTACCCCACTTACCGTCCGCCTCCATTGTTGCGGGATTTACAGGTGTGGTACAAAACTTTCCTCATTTGATTTTAAGGTATGCTGTTCCCTGAAAAGGGAAAAGAACGGATTCGTTTTACCTTAAAATCAATTTATCATGTTGCATACGTATCACATTACAGGGATGACCTGTGAAGGCTGTAAAAAGTCGGTGGAAGCAGCCTTGCTGAAGGTGGACCACCTTACGGAAGTTTCCGTAGACCTGGAACACGGCACGGCCACAATTACTATGGACCAGTCGATTTCCTTGGATACCCTCCAGAAGGCCTTGCCTTCCAAATATCAAATTTTGGAGCAAGCCTCCAGGAACATTTTTGAAAACGCGCAAGAAGCGTCTCCAAAATCCAAATGGAGGCAATTAAGGCCCTTGTTCCTCATTTTTTCTTACCTGTTTGCCAGTGCCTTTCTTTTGCATTACCGTGCTTGGGATTGGGGCGCTGCCCTATTGGATTTTATGGGCTTGTTCTTTATTGTCTTTAGTTTTTTCAAGTTTTTGGACCTGAAAGGATTCCCGGAATCCTTCCGCATGTACGACCCTTTGGCGAAAATACTGCCCCTTTACGGATGGGTGTACCCCTTTATTGAACTGGGTTTGGGACTGCTGTTCCTGATGCGGGTTGAAGTGAACCTGGCCTTGTGGATTACCCTTGTGGTCTTGGGAATTACAACTTTTGGGGTCACCAAGTCCCTTTTAGACAAGAAAGCCATCCGTTGTGCTTGTTTGGGTACGGCCTTGAACCTGCCCATGACGGAAGCGACGTTTATCGAAAACGCCATTATGATTGTCATGACCCTATGGATGTTGTTGAAAGGAGGGCTCTTATGAAACGGTTGTTGTTATGGGTGTGCTTGACACCTTGGGCCTTGTTTTCGCAAAGCATGTTGGAGGGAAGGGTGGAAGATGCTGGCTTAAAGGAAGAACCCAGGGGATTGGGAGGGGCCAATGTGTTTTGGTTGGATACCACTATTGGCACCGTGACCGATTTGGATGGAAACTTTCAAATTCCGTATGCCACGGAATACCAAAAGCTAGTTATTAGTTATGTGGGGTATCGTAGCGATACCTTGACGGTGCTGGACAACAGGAGGCTGGTTCATGCCCTGCAGCCTTCCAGTACCCTTAAAGAGGTAACCCTTTCGGCACGCAAAAAGAATGCTGCGAGGTCGTTTATCAGTGCCCAGAATGTCATCAACGTGAGCAGTGGGGAATTGTTGAAGGCAGCCTGTTGCAACCTATCCGAAAGTTTTGAGACCAACCCCTCCATCGACGTCAATTTTGCGGATGCCATTACGGGGACCAAACAGATAAAAATGTTGGGACTTACTAGTCCGTATATTTTGATCACTACCGAGAACATTCCTTCGGTGCGTGGGGCAGCCCAAAATTACGGGTTGAGTTTTATTCCCGGTACTTGGGTGCAGAGCATTCAGGTAACCAAAGGCGCAGGGAGTGTGGTGAACGGTTTTGAAAGCATCGCGGGACAGATCAATGCCGAACTGCAAAAACCCACTTCGGACGATGCCCTATTTGTGAATGCCTATGGTTCCATGAACGGGCGTTTGGAATTGAATACCCATGTGAATACCCCGGTGAGCGACCGATGGAGTACGGGGCTGTACGTGCACGGTAACCTTCGGGACCAAAAGTTTGATAAGAATGACGATGGTTTTTTGGACGTTCCTTTGGCCCGGCAAGTGAATGTGATGAACCGATGGCAGTACACCAATGCCGAGAAGGGATGGGTGAGTTTTTTGAATGTTCGGTATTTGAACGATGCCAAGCAAACAGGGGAAACCGATTTCAATCCCGATACCGACCAATTGACTACAAATGCTTGGGGTAGCGAGATCAAAACCCAGCGATGGGACTTTTCCGGAAAGTTGGGTTATGTGAATCCAGAAATTACCTATCAAAGTGCTGGACTGCAATTGGCCTACAGTTACCATGACCAATCTTCCTATTTTGGGTTGCGCCGGTATGCTATTACCCATAACAGTGTGTATGCCAATGGACTTTACAATTCGATCATCAGTGATTCGCGGCACAAGGTCAAAACGGGAATCAGTTTTACCCATGACGATTACAGCGAATTGGTAGACACTACCCGTTTTGAACGTACGGAAAACTCGGTGGGTGCTTTCTTTGAATACGCCTATGACGACTTGGACGCCTTGAGTTTGACAGCAGGAGTGCGGGTGGATCAGCACAACTTGCTCGGGTTTTTTGTGACCCCAAGACTGCATGTGCGCTACACCCCCTGGGACCGATCGGCCTTGCGTTTTTCTGT
Source organism: Flavobacteriaceae bacterium UBA6268 (assembly GCA_002440705.1). Lineage (GTDB taxonomy): Bacteria > Bacteroidota > Bacteroidia > Flavobacteriales > Flavobacteriaceae > DJVA01. The sequence continues at coordinate 4,752 of DJVA01000093.1, forward strand.
GGGTAGGGGAAAGAAAAGTGCCAATATTTTTGCGGAGAACATGCCGTTGTTTGCCAGTTCGAGGCAGATTGAAATCCTTGGAAATGGGGGGAGTATTTATGGTCTAAACCCAGAGATTGCCTGGAATTATGGGGTCTCCTTTTTACAAGGGTTTGATTTGTGGCACCGAAAAGCAGACTTTACCCTGGATTTTTACCGTACCGATTTTACCAACCAAGTGGTGGTGGATTGGGAGAGCCCTACGCAAATACGATTTTACAATTTAGACGGAAAGAGCTATTCCAACAGTTTCCAAGCGGAACTGGATTACAATGTGATGGAGCATTGGGATTGGCGCTTAGCGTACAAATACTATGATGTACAAACCGATTATTTGGAAGGACGGAAGGAACGTCCCTTTACGCCCAGGCACCGGCTTTTTGCCAATACCTCGTATGAAACCCATTTACACGATGACGGAAAGCAGTGGAAATTTGATGCCACTTACAACTGGTTGGGGGCACAGCGATACCCCTCCACGGAAGCCAGTCCCGTAAACTTTCAATTGCCCAATGAGACTCCCACTGTGGGCACCTTGAATGCTCAGGTCACCCGGGTCTTTGGTCCTCATTTTGAATGGTATGTGGGAGGGGAAAATATCACCAATGTGAAACAACCGCAACCCATTATTAGTGCCGAAAACCCGTTTGGCTCCTATTTTGATAGTACCTTTGTGTACGGACCCATTTTTGGAAGCATGTATTATATGGGATTGCGTTATCAATTATAAAACTATGAGAACAACACTGATTATTATGATTGTATTGTGGAGTGGGACCCTTTTGGCTCAGGACAAAAATGCCAAGGCGACCGTCCAGGTAGATGGGGTTTGCTTTATGTGCAAGGCACGAATTGAAAAAGCCGCTATTAAAACGAAGGGTGTTAAAACCGCAGTTTGGAGTGTAGACACTCACAAACTGAATTTGATTTATGATGCACGCAAAACCAATTTGGATACCATTCAAAAACGGATAGCGGAGGTAGGGCATGATACCGAAAAGTATAAGGCTACGGATGCGGCTTATGAAAGTGTTTCGCCTTGCTGCAAATACCGTGACCCACAAATTATTGAATCGCACAACTGAATTGGAAACGATTCCAATAACACAGACCGTTAACTAAAAGAACACCCGCCATGGCGGGTGTTCTTTGTAGCGTGAACCGTGTTGAAAATTTTAGTTAAATTTTAGCCAACGTCTTTATCAACGAATCAAAAATACTACTACATTTATACTAACAATTTAACACGTCATCACTATGGCAACATCTAAGTCCAACGGAAAGTCTTCTGCCAAGAAGCCAGCTGCTAAAGCTCCTGCTAAGAAGACTACTCCTGCTTCAAAGAAGAAGTAATTTGTACTTTGGTTTATTTCGGATAAACCTTGAAAATGGAAGCTACCACCCTTAAACAAGGTGGTATTTATTTTTAAGGTCCTACCTCCATAAAAAAACCCGCGCTAGCGCGGGTTTTTTGTTGTAATTTATTGGATGTTCTTACATCATTCCAGGCATACCACCGCCACCCATTGGAGGCATGGCTGGGGCGTCTTCCTTAATGTCGACCAGCGCACATTCTGTAGTTAGGATCATGCCAGCCACGGAGGCCGCATTTTCCAGCGCGATACGGGTTACTTTTTTAGGGTCGATGATTCCTGCTTTCAACATGTCTACATAGGCATCTCCTTTGGCATCGTACCCATAATTGGCCTTGCCTTCCATCACTTTATTGATGACCACGGAACCTTCACCACCGGCATTTTCAACGATGGTCCTTAGAGGTGATTCGATAGCTTTGGCCACGATCTGAACCCCGGTAGTTTCATCCAAGGAGTTGGTGGTTACTTTTTCGAGTACTTTTTTGGCACGTACAAAGGCTACCCCTCCACCGGCTACAATGCCTTCTTCTACGGCAGCACGAGTGGCATGCAGGGCATCGTCCACACGGTCTTTTTTCTCCTTCATTTCCACTTC